>NZ_JBNMNU010000152.1:0-10439 GCF_051278035.1 Clostridium sp. | reverse complement strand
AAGAAGGCTAAGAATGAAGAAGATGAAAGAATGGAAAAGCTATAAATCTTTGCATAAAGCACTTAGGCGAAGAGGTTATAAGGGTGAATTCAAGAAAATATCAATGGTAAGATGGAGAAATTCAAATTGTGCATTGATACACATGGCTTTACCAAATACATGGTTCAAAGAAATAAAGCTTGTTCACTTGTCAGATATACAGGTCTGTGTCTTGTCAAATTATTATGAATAATAATTTTTAGTTTTGCCAGGAGCCGTATGCGGGGTCCGCACGTACGGTTCTGTAAGAGGAAAGAAGTCGGAAATTTATTTTCAACTTCTACCTACTTGATTATTTGCTAGTGCATTGAAACTATAACATTAAAGAAGTATAATATAGATAACAATTATTAAACGATAATAATTTATAAAAGGGGTTTAGATGGAAAAACATTTTATTTATGAAGCGTTAAAAGAAGCTAAAAGATCACTATTACTAAATGAAGTACCTGTGGGCGCAGTTATAGTTAAAGATAATAAAATTATTGCCAGAGCTCATAACCTAAGGGAAACGCTTCAGGATGCCACTGCACATGCAGAAGTCTTGGCTATAAAAAAAGCCTGTGAAATAACAGGCGGTTGGAGATTAACTGGGTGTGAGATGTATGTAACTTTAGAACCCTGTCCTATGTGCGCAGGTGCTATTTTACAGTCTAGAATAAGCAAATTATATATAGGTTCTTTTGATCCAAGTGTAGGTGCTTGTGGTTCGGTTGTAAATTTGATTCAAAATGATGCATTAAATCAATGGATTGAAATTAATTGGTTGTACAATGCGGAATGTGGTAATTTATTGACCCATTTTTTTAAAAATAAAAGGTAGTAAGGAGAAAATATCATGGAGCAAAATATAAATAATGAAATAATGGATAAACTTACGAAAGTGTGTTTATGCAAAGCTATACCAAGGTCTACTATAAAAAAGGCTATAAAAAATGGAGCTAAAACTGTAGAGGATGTTCAAAATGTTACGGGGTCTGGAACAGGTGGGTGCAAGGGGCAAAGGTGTACTCCTAAAATTGAGCAACTTTTAAAGCAAGAATTAGAGAAGCAGCAATAATTGACCGGTATATACTTCAAAGATATGTATATGAAATAAAGCGAAGCAAAAAGGCTTCGTTTTTGTTTTTTTTGAGAGTGTTATTACTATAGAATATAATTTAAAAGTATTTAAAAAAGTAATTTTTAGTTATTGACAACATTATTAGAATATATTAAAATGAAGGTAAGTGAAACAAAAACAAGCATAAACGAACATTGAATTTAAAATATGGTAAAAGGAAGTTTGAAATTATGTTTCCAGAAGAAAGAAAATCACAGATACTAAATTCTTTAATTAAACATGGGAAAGTGAAAGTATGCGATTTATCTAAACGATATGATGTGTCGGAAGTTACCATTAGACGTGACCTTCAAGAGTTGGAAGTAGATGAACTTATTAAAAGAGTATATGGAGGAGCAGTATTAAATGATAATACTAAATTTGAACCTACTTTTTCAGAGAAAACAGATAAGTTTTATGATGAGAAAGAAGCTATTGGAAAGCTTGGGGCTGCAATGATAGTAGATGGAGATACAATTGCATTTGATGCAGGAACTACTACTCTTTGTATTGCTAAACATATGACAGCTGTGAATATAACAGTTTTAACAAATTCTTTAGATATAGCCTTTGAACTTGCTAAAAAGAAGGAGATAGAAGTAATTGTTATTGGAGGGACACTACGATGGAAAACTAGAGCTATGGTAGGTCCAGTTGCTGACAATACACTTAAAAGTTTCAAAGTAGACAAAGCTTTTATTGGAACAAATGCTGTATGTTTTATTAATGGATTAACTACCCCTAATATTATAGAAGCTAATACTAAAAGAGAAATGATAAAAATTGCAAACCAAACCATAGTAGTATGCGACCATTCTAAGTTTAATACGGTTTTCTTTGCTAAAATTACTGATTTGGATAGCATTGATATTATTATTACAGATAATAAATTAAATAAAAAATTACTAGAAAGTTTTGAAAAAGAAGATGTAACAGTTATGGTAGCAGACTAAAAGGGGGCTTAAAAATGATAATAACAGTAACTTTAAATCCGGCCTTAGATAAAACCGTTGATATAGATGAATTTAAGGTTGGTAACGTTAATAGAATTGTGTCTACAAGATTTGATACTGGGGGTAAAGGTATTAATGTATCCAAAGTTGTTAAGGAACTAAAGTATAAAAGCATAGCCTTAGGTTTTTTAGGTGGTAATAGTGGAAGTCAAATAAAACAACATTTGGATGGTTTAAATATTGACAATGAATTTTTATCATTCAAAGGTGAAACAAGGACTAATTTAAAAATCATTGATAAGGTTAATAGAACTCACACAGATATAAATGAAAGTGGCCCCAGTTTAGATGAACAAGATATTACTAACATAAAAAAGAAAATCATGGAACATTGCACATGTGATTCTCTAGTAGTTTTATCGGGGAGCGTTCCAAGTGGAGTTTGTAGCGGTATTTATGGTGAAATAATCAAGGCTGTAAAAACAAGGGGTGGAAAAGTTATATTAGATGCAGATGGTGAAATGCTAATGCAGGGACTTAAGGCTGGTCCGTACATGGTAAAACCCAACATTGACGAACTTCAAAAGGCTTTTGGTATAACGATTCATAACGAAGATGAAGTTATAAAAATAGCTAAAAAGGTATTAGAGTATGGAGTAAAATATGTAGTAATATCGCAAGGCTCAGAAGGATCGTTATTTATTAGTGGTGATAAAGTCGCAAAAGTAAAGGGAATAAAAGTAGAAGTTAAAAGTACTGTAGGTGCAGGTGATTCTATGGTTGCAGCGCTTGCAGTAGCAGTAGAGGCAGGATATTCTTTTGAAGAAGCTATTAAGCTTGCCTGCGCAACAAGCACAGCTAACGTAATGACTGAAGGAACGCAAACAGGAAAGTTTGAAGACATAGAGAAGCTTAAAAAACAAATAACTATAAATTATTTATAGAAGGCGTAATTATAAAAGAATATAACAAATAGGGAACTCCAGAATTTTGGAGTTCCCTATTTGTTATATTAAAAATAAAATTAATTTAAATAGTACATAACAAATATTCACAATATTCTGAAAAACGTTTACATAAGGGGGTAAAAAGTTGTATTATTAACTTATATAATTGATATTATATTAACACTTGAACAATATAATAAAATAGAAGATGATTTTTGAATTTAATGTAAGGAGATGATTTTAATGACTGGGGAAAAATGCTGCTCAGAGTGTGGAGAAATTGACATTAGATTAGAAAAGGTAAAAGATATCACTAAAAAATTAAAAGAGATGAAAGGTGCTTTAATTCCGGCACTTCATGAAGTACAAAAATTATTCGGATATCTGCCAGAAGAAGCTCTTCAAGTAGTATCAGAAGAACTTAATATACCTATGTCAGAAATTTATGGAGTATCAACCTTCTACTCTCAATTCACATTAGAACCTAAGGGAGAACATATAATTAAGGTATGTCTAGGTACAGCTTGTTATGTAAAAGGGGCACAGGATATTATAGAAAGATTATCTAGTGTTTTAGAAGTAGAAGTTGGCAAGACAACAAGTGATGGTAAGTTTACTTTAGAAGCTGCTAGATGCCTTGGTGCATGTGGACTAGCTCCAGTTCTTATGGTAGATGATAAAGTATATGGAAGATTGATTCCTGCTGATGTAATAAGGATAATTGAAGAATATAAGTAAAAAAGTAAATTAGTAAACTTATTTATGGAGGGATGTTAATGAAGACGGTACAGGACCTTGAAGAGATAAGAAAAAATACTTTTAATAGAGTTAATCAAGGAACAAATAGAAAAAGCACAAGAATTGTTGTTGGTATGGCTACTTGTGGAATAGCGGCAGGAGCAGATGAAGTTCTTGACGCAATCGTAGATGAAGTTAATAAACTTGGCTTAGCTAATGTAATAGTAGCGAAAACTGGTTGTATAGGTGTGTGTAGATTAGAACCTATTGTAGAGATTATAAGACCTGGAGAAGAGAAAGTAACTTATGTAAAGATGTCTCCTTATAAAGCTAGAAGGGTTGTAGCTAGTCATGTATTAGTTGGAACAGTTAGAAATGAATATACAATGCATGTAATTCAGGGGAGGATTCTTAATGATTATACACTAGATAACGATTAAGAATTATTGTTTATTCCAAAGGAATAGAAGGAGGAATTTTAATGGAGGTTTACCACTCTCAGGTACTTGTTTGTGGGGGAAAAGGATGTGTTTCTCCAGAAGCAGCAGATCTTTTTAGAAGTTTAAAGTCAGAGGTAAGAAAACATAAATTAAATCATGAAATTGAAGTATTAAAAACAGGTTGTTTAGGGCTTTGTGAATTAGGTCCTGTTGTAGTAGTTTATCCAGAAGGAGTTTTATATACCAAAGTAAAAACTGAGGATATATCAGAGCTTGTAGAATCACACTTCATTCAAAATAGGGTGCTAGAACGTCTTGAGTATAAGGTCCGCGAGGGAGAAGGAAATGTAAGAAATCTAAATGAATTAGATTTTTTTAAGAAACAATTAAGAATAGCGCTTAGAAATTGCGGAATTATAGATCCAGAAAATATTGATGAATATATAGCGCTTGATGGGTACAAGGCTTTAGAAAAGGTACTTACATCTATGTCTCCACTAGAAGTTATTGAAAATGTTAAGAATTCGGGACTTAGAGGCAGAGGTGGTGGAGGTTTTCCTACAGGGCTGAAATGGCAGTTTGCAGCTAAGCAGGAAAGAGATGAAAAATATATAATTTGTAATGCAGATGAAGGAGACCCAGGTGCTTTTATGGATAGATCTGTTCTTGAAGGAGACCCTCATTCAGTCCTGGAAGCTATGACTATAGGTGGCTACGCTATAGGATCAAGTAAAGGATTTATATATGTTAGAGCAGAATATCCACTAGCCGTTGAAAGACTGGAAATAGCTATTAATCAGGCTAGAGAATACGGACTACTAGGAGAAAATATTTTAGGGCTAGGTTTTAATTTTGATATAGAAATAAGACTTGGAGCTGGTGCTTTTGTATGTGGAGAAGAAACTGCTCTTATGCAGTCAATTGAAGGTAAAAGAGGAATGCCTATGCCTAAACCTCCATTTCCAGCCGTTAGTGGACTTTGGGGCAAGCCTACAATTATAAATAATGTTGAAACATTTGCTAATATAGTTCCTATTATATTAAATGGAGCTGAGTGGTTTAGCAGTATAGGTACAGAGAAAAGCAAGGGTACAAAGGTATTTGCACTAGGAGGTAAAATTACAAACACTGGTCTTATAGAAATTCCTATGGGAACTACTCTTAGGGAAACAATCTTTGAAATAGGTGGCGGAATACCAAATGCAAAGAGCTTCAAAGCAGTTCAAACGGGAGGACCTTCAGGTGGATGTATCCCAGAGAGTGAACTTGATACTCCAATTGGATATGATAGCTTAGTTGCTCTTGGCTCCATGATGGGATCCGGTGGCATGATAGTTTTAGATGAAGATAATTGTATGGTGGATGTAGCTAGATTTTTCCTTGATTTCACAAAGGACGAGTCTTGTGGTAAATGCACTCCCTGCAGAATTGGAACTAAAAGATTACTTGAAGTGCTTGAAAAGATCACAAAGGGTAATGGTGAAATTGAAGATATAGATAAACTTGAACATTTAGCATTAGGAATAAAAAAGGTTGCATTATGTGGACTTGGTCAAACTGCTCCTAATCCGGTTCTTTCAACTATACATCATTTTAGAGATGAATATATTGCTCATGTGCAAGATAAAAAATGTCCAGCTAAAGTTTGTAGGTCCCTTGTGCAATATGTGATTTTAGAGGACAAATGCAAAGGCTGTGGGTTATGTACTCGTAATTGTAATGTAGGAGCTATTAGTGGCAAGCTGCAAGAACTTCATGTAATTGACCAAGATGTATGTCTTAAGTGTGGTATGTGTGTAAACATATGCAGATTTAAAGCTATTGTTAAAATATAATATTAGGAGGTGAAATAGGTGGAAATGGTAAAGTTAATTATAGATGGTATAAAAGTAGAAGTTCCAAAGGGAACTACTGTACTCGAAGCATCAAAGCTTTCTGGGGCTAAAATACCTACATTATGTTTTTTAAAAGAAGTAAATGAGGTAGCTGATTGTAGAATGTGTGTGGTACAAGTAGGAAAAAAATTACTGGCATCTTGTACACTTCCAGCTGAAAATGGAATGGAAATAAAAACTAACACTGCTGAAGTGAGAGAAGCAAGGCAAATGGTAGTTGAGTTATTATTATCTAACCATAAAAGAGAATGTACAACTTGTATAAGAAGTGAGAATTGCGATTTACAAACAGTAGCAAAGGAATTAAATATAAGAGATATAAGATATAGTGGAGAAAAAGGCGATGGGAGGTTGGATGATTCTTCATGCTCAGTGGTAAGGGATCCAGAAAAGTGTATCCTTTGTGGAAGATGTATTTCAACCTGCGGAAACGTTCAAACTGTCCATGCAATAAATTTTTCAGGTAGAGGATTTGACACTAAGGTTACCACTAGTTATGAGAGGCCTTTAGGGGAATCATTATGCATAAATTGCGGGCAATGTATTTTAGCATGTCCTGTAGGAGCATTACATGAAAAGGAAAGTATAAAGCCTGTTTGGAAGGCTTTAGAGAATCCGAATAAGTATGTGGTAGTTCAAACAGCACCAGCAGTAAGAGTAGCAATGGGCGAAGAATTTGGTATGCCAATTGGTAGTCGCGTTACAGGTAAAATGACCTCAGCTTTAAGGAAATTAGGGTTTAATAAAGTTTTTGATACTGACTTTGGGGCAGATCTTACTATTATGGAAGAGGGAACTGAGCTATTAACTAGATTAAGTAATGGTGAAAATCTACCACTAATGACATCCTGCTGTTCTGGATGGGTAAAATTCGTTGAACACAATTTTGCTGATTTAATTCCTAATTTATCAACTTGCAAATCACCTAGTGAAATGGAAGGGGCTCTAATTAAAAGTTATTTTGCAGAAAAAATTGGTGTTGATCCTAAGGATATTGTAGTTGTTTCAATTATGCCTTGTGTTGCTAAAAAGTTTGAGGGCGAAAGAGAAGAACTATCTAATACTGGTATGCAGGATGTAGATTATGTTTTATCTACTAGGGAACTCGCTCAAATGATAAAAGAGGCAAATATAGATTTTGTTAAATTAGAAGATGAAGAGTTTGATGATCCTTTTGGAGAATCCACTGGAGCTTCAGTAATATTTGGAGCAACAGGAGGAGTTACAGAAGCTGCTTTAAGAACTGTATCTGAACTCTTAGCTGGAAAAGAACTAGAGCAAATAGAATTTTCAGCTGTTAGAGGCCTTACGGGTATTAAAGAAGCAACCATAGAATTACCAGATGGAAGAAATATAACTGCAGCTGTGGTTCATGGACTTGGTAATGCTAGAAAATTGTTAGAATTAGTCAGAAGTGGTGAAAAACATTATGATTTTATTGAAGCTATGGCATGCCCTGGTGGATGTGTAAATGGTGGAGGTCAACCAATAGTTAATTCACAAATAAAAGAAAAAATTAATGTTCCAGATGAAAGATCAAAAGCTATATATGATGAAGATAAATCTCTACCTCTTAGAAAATCACATAAAAATCCACATATAACCAAAATATATGAGGAGTTTTTAGGTGAACCTAATGGTCATTTAAGCCATAAGTTATTACATACCACGTATGTAATAAGAAATAAATTTTAAATATTTATCTTTACTTTTTTATTATAGTAAGCCACAATTGTTTTAACACAAATAAAAGAATTAAGTTCTTTAAACTTGATTCTTTTATTTGTAGTTTTACGAAAAATGGAGATGTTACTTATGGAACCAATAGCTTTTAATATATTTGGATTACCAGTTGCATGGTATGGAATTTTTATTGCAACAGGAATGATGGTTGGAATTTTATTGGCTGATTTTACTTCGAGGCTAAAAAATGTTAATTATGATGAACTTTTAAATATTACACTAATATCTTTTCCTGTAGCGATTATTGGGGCAAGAGCATATTATGTAGCATTTGAATTTAATCAATATAAGGATAATTTATTGCAAGTATTCAATATACGTCAAGGTGGTCTTGCTATACATGGTGGAGTTATATTTGGTATGATAGCAGCATTACTTTATACAAGGTATAAAAAAGAGAGTCTCTTAAAATTTGCAGATGTGGCAGCACCTTCTATAATTATAGGTCAGGCTATAGGAAGATGGGGAAATTTCTTTAATAGTGAGGCTCATGGTGGACCAGTTTCGCAAGGGTTTATAAGTGAATTCCCGGATTTTATACAAAAGGGAATGCTAATAGATGGAGTGTATTATCATCCAACCTTTCTTTATGAATCAATATGGAATGTGCTGGTATGTCTAATACTGATTTATTTATTAACAAAAACTTTTAAGAGAGGAACTGTGTTTTTTACATATATAGGATTATACTCCATAGGAAGGTTCTTTATAGAAGGGCTCAGAACTGACAGTTTAATGTTTGCAGGTTTAAGGGTAGCACAATTAATAAGTTTAGCAGGAGTAGCACTGTGGATTATATTCGTTGTTGTAAATTATAATAAAAAAGATTCACGTTACTAATTTATCATTTATAAAAATAATTATAAATCATGATTGCAATTAAGTAAATTACACAATAGTATATTATATATTCGTTAAAAAAACTTTCATAAACATTTAAAAAATAACTGTTGAAATTACTACTTATTAATAGTATAATTGTTTTTGTTGCACTAATTATGTGCACATAAACATCAAAGTTATTTATGGAAAGATGTCCGAGTGGCTTAAGGAGCACGCCTGGAAAGCGTGTGTAGGGGCAACTCTACCGAGGGTTCGAATCCCTCTCTTTCCGCCAGTTTATATTTCCGTACTAGCTGGGGAGTTAGCGGTGCCCTGTAACCTGCAACCCGCTACAGCAGGAGTGAATTCCTCGCTTAGGTTATAAGCTGTGTGGTCTGACCTATATAAGTGGCGTTGATAACTGGGCCCCACGCAATGGAAATTCATGAACCCCGTCAGATCCGGAAGGAAGCAGCGGTAAGTGAACCTTCCGTGTGCCGTGGACCAACCTGGTTTGAGTTAACTGTATAGGTAACGCGCATAGTTTATATATCGAAGCGAGGTGTACGGTCTACAAAAGAACTTTAAGATGCCTATTAGGCATCTTTTTTTATTACCAAACTATTAAGTTCTTAATAAATAGATAACCTTTATAAATATTAACTAATTTTTGGGTTTAAATGATATAATTATTTAAAAGAGGTGAAACTTTTGGCATATAAGGCTTTATATAGAGAATGGAGACCAAGAACTTTTGAAGATGTAGTAGGTCAGGAGCATGTGACCATAACATTAAAAAATCAAATAAAAGGCGTGCGAATAGCTCATGCATATCTCTTATGTGGTACCAGAGGAACAGGAAAAACTTCAACGGCTAAAATATTAGCTAAGGCAGTTAATTGTTTGAATTCAGATGGGGGAGAGCCTTGTAATCAATGTGAAATGTGTGAAAAGATAAATTCGGGAACATCAATAGATGTTACTGAGATAGATGCAGCATCACATAATGGCGTAGATAATATTAGGGATATAATTGAAGATGTTCAGTATCCACCACAGGAAGCTAAGTATAAAGTCTATATTATAGATGAGGTTCATATGTTATCCATAGGTGCAGTTAATGCATTTTTAAAAACACTTGAGGAGCCACCAAGTAACGTAATATTTATATTAGCCACTACTGACCCTCAAAAACTTCCAATAACAATACTCTCTAGATGTCAAAGATTTGACTTTAAAAGAATAAAAAGTTTGGATATATTTGAAAGACTTAGAAGAATTGTTACTGAGCAGGATATTTTTGTGGGCGATGATAGTTTAAAATTAATATCAAGAATTTCTGATGGAGCAATGAGAGATGCTCTAAGCATTCTAGACCAGGCCATATCGATGAATGAAGGAACTGTAGAGTATGATGATGTTATAGATATGCTGGGCCTTGTGACGTCCGAGAGTCTTATAATGCTCTCTAATAATATAATAAATAGAGATATTGAAGGCTCAATAAAGGCTGTAAATGATATAGTTTATAGTGGTAAAGATATATATGTATTTATAAAAGACATGACTATTCATATGAGAAACCTTATGATGGTTAAAGTAAGTGACAATGCAGAAGATATCTTAGATATGTCATCTGAAAACATAAATATTTTAAAAGAGCAAGCATCAAAACTCAGAGTGGAAGAAATTATGAGGAACATAAAGATACTCCAAGATGCAGAGGAACAAGCTAAGTGGAGTAAGCAAAATAGAATTTA
>NZ_JBNMNU010000151.1:0-10502 GCF_051278035.1 Clostridium sp. | reverse complement strand
CTGAGTCTTCGCTTCGTTTTCCTTTTTTACTTGAAGCGCATCCTCATAAGTTTTTTGTTCCTCTTTTGAAACTTTTTCTGCATTTGCTTGTTGTTTTTGTTCTTCTAATTGATTACTTGCTACTTTCTTATTGTTACTTGATGATATAGATGCCACAGTGGCTACTATACATAAACAAACAAATAAAATAACATAGAATCCTTCCTTCTTAAAAAAATTTAATGTTTTGTTGTTTGATTTCTTATCCATACAACACCTCCATTTCTATTTTTGTCCATAATGTATTAAAACATACATATTTTATAAATTTTTTTTCTGATTTTTTCATATTAATATTATATTTATGTTTTTAATCTATATTGTATATAAATAAAACTGGTTATTCCCTTTTACTAAGAATAACCAGCTTAACTGTATATTTTTTATTTTGATATAACGGTACCACTATAATAATGATTTAATATTTCAATGTAACTTTTTCCAGACTTTGCCATAGCATCCGCACCCCATTGACTCATTCCTACCCCATGTCCATAACCACTACAATTTATTTGTACATTGTTTGCGTTAAACACTATTTGAAAATTTGATGATTTCAGACCTAGCATAGTCCTAAATTTACTACCTGTCACGGTTATACCGCCTATCTTTATAGTCTTAACACTACCAGCCTCGCTCCTATCTATAACTGTTATTTGTTTCTTAATATTAGCGGTGCTTACATTAGCATTATTATAATTATTATTTATAATTTGACTAAGCTCACTATATTTAAAAATGTTACTACTTTTAAAACTTCCTGCTCTTTCTTCCCCCGGACTATCTACACTCTTTAAATAAGGTACACTATTACTGAATACATCCTCAGAATTTTCTGTTTTGCCACTGCTCGTTGCAAAATAATAAGGCTCCATTACTAATTTGCTATTGTATGTTAAAACTTGACCACCTGTACTTTCAACCGCCATTTTAATTTTAGCCCAATATTTTTCTCCTGAATTCACTTTTGACTTTTCCCACAATTTTATATGTTCTTTTTTAGTCTTATAGACTTGACTATGCACTGTATCGCATAAATCAGCCCCCTTACCGTCCTCGCAAGGTACTCCGCCGGCTTCTCGCACATGGGCTAAAGCATATGTTCTAGCAGCTACCGATTGAGCTTTTAAAGCTTCTAAATCAAAAGCAGCTGGCATTTCAGATGCAACAACTCCGGCAACATATTCTTCCAAGTTAATTTCTTTAACAATATTTTCTTTTGTAATAAATACTTTGACAGTAGAAATTTTGGGTAGCGAAACATATTTAGTAGAATTTTCATTTACTTCAAATTTATTTATAAAATCTTCACTTTCATTTGCGCTTTTTTTATCTCCCACCCCTACTATTAAGAGAGAAGTTATAATTATAAATGCAATAAATGCAACTATTAATAACAGAAAGTTTCTCAAATGCTCGGTAATAAAAAATCTTCTCATTTTTTTCTCCTCTCGCTATAAAATATAGTAATAATTAAACCATAAAAAAATTGGAATATATACTAACTTATATATTCCAATTTGTTGAATTTTATATTAAAAATAAATAATTATTTCAGTTTAACATTTTTAATAAGTTTTATTATATTATTTATTAGAACTTACTCTTTTTATATCTGCTCCTAGACCCCTTAATTTCTCTTCAATACAAACATACCCTCTATCAATATGATATATATCGCTTACTGTAGTTGGACCCTCTGCCATAAGCCCTGCAAGTATTAACGCTGCTCCTGCTCTTAAATCAGTAGCTTTAACTTCTGAACCTGTAAACGTGTCTATACCTTCAACTACTGCGCTTCTACCATCTATTTTTATATTTGCTCCCATTCTCTTAAGTTCTACAGCGTGCATAAATCTATTTTCAAAAATAGTTTCTGTGATTATGCTCGTACCCTTCACCGTACATAATAGACTCATCATTTGAGCTTGCATATCTGTTGGAAATCCTGGATATGGCATAGTTTTTATATCTACTGGATTTAATTTATTCCTACCATCAACTATTATGCTATTTTCATTAACCTCAATAGCTACTCCCATTTCAGTAAGTTTTGCTATTATCGGTTTTAAATGTATTTGATCAGTGCCATTGATTTTAAACATGCTTTTTGTTATCGCAGCCGTTATCATAAATGTTCCAGCCTCTATCCTGTCACATATGGGTTTATAAACAACCTCTTTAAAATCTCTAACCCCTAAAATCCTTATAGTGTCAGTGCCTTCTCCACTTATTTGTGCTCCCATAGCCCTTAAAAATCTTGCTAAATCCACAATTTCCGGCTCTTCCGCTGCATTTCCTATCACCGTTTCCCCTTCAGCTAATGTAGCCGCCATCATTATATTTTCTGTAGCACCTACTGAAGGATAATCTAGATATATACTGCTTCCTCTTAATTTTTTTGCTTTTGCCTCCACATATCCATGCCCTACTGATACCTCTGCGCCTAATGCTGCCAAACCTTTTAAATGAAGATCAATGGGTCTTGTTCCAATGTTACATCCACCAGGTAAAGAGATTTTAAAGTTTCCAAATCTTGCAATCATCGGACCCATTATTAAAAAAGATGCCCTCATTTTCCTAACTAATTCATCATTAGTACCATTATCAAATAGATTCGCATTATTAATTTTAATTTTTTTATTTATTTTATCTATAAAAACATCTGCTTTAAGAGACTTCAATACCTCACATATTACAGATACATCTTCAAGCATGGGTGCGTTTTCAATAGTACAACTATTACCATTTAATATTGTTGCTGCAAGTATAGGAAGTACCGCATTTTTAGAAGCACTTACATCTACTTCCCCTTGTAATTTTTTCCCACCACTTATAATTAATTCATCCATGTTTTTCCTCCACAATATTATTAATTTTCAATAAGTTGTAATTATTTCAGGTGTACCTATAATAATGTACATTCCAGATGAATAATTACATACAGCAAAATTAAAATCAATTAGCTTGTTATTATTTACCACAACATCATAATTTTTGGTATATGCCACAGTACTTAATCCATTATTAATACTTACCGTCTCAATGTTTTTAGTTCCATGAGATTCTAAAATTTCTATTATACTCTCATTAATGCTATTAATGCCTTCTACATTTTCACTCACACTAGCATCTTCGATTTTAGCCTTTAAATACTTATAATACTTTATATTTTTACCTCTATTTCCAATAGTAGTTCTAACTTTATTTTCAAGAGATACTAGTCCATTTTCTTTACCCTTCTCACTTATGTTTACCGTTATAACATCCTTGTTATTATTTTTTAATGCCTTTATATATCCCTTAAGATTTTCACCTGAAAACTCTATAGAATAGGAATCTTTATTTTCTGAAATTTCGGATTTTATTTTTTTATTATCGAATTCTAAAGTCTGAAATAAGTAGTTGCATTCTTCCCTTGGTTGTTCTCCTGTTTCAAACTTCACACGCAGTCCGTATTCTAAAGTTTCACCTTTAGTTTGGCTTAATATTTCGTCAAATAAATTAATTCTCTCCTGTGCATCTGAAAAGCTACTATTAATTCCAAAAACAAGTAAACACAATACTATGCACAAAAGTACAATATTTTTTCTCTTCACTTTATCCCCCCTAACCTTTAATTAAATTATTGACAATAATTAACTTTTATATTCTTTAAAGAGACTTTTATATTGTTACTATTAATAAAATCATCCCCCAGCACAAATGTGAAGAGGGCTATTCTATTCAATAGTATAGATAGGGGGGTATTATAAGAATTAAACCTAGGAATTGATTGTTAGGAATATCTATTCACTATATTATTAATATATAAAATTTAGGTGAAAATGTTCTTAAAATAATTTCCCCCATCATTTTTGAACATAAAAAAATAGAGATAAATTAATTTATCTCTATTTTTACTTCCTATTCTTTTGCTTTTATTCTCATAAGCGCCCTTAAAACACTACTTTCTGCTCGTTTAACGTCAATCTCATCCTTATGATTCAATCTTTCTTCTGCTCTTTCTTTAGCTCTACTTGCTCTTGCTAAATCTATATCTTCTGGCCATTCACAGGCACTACATAGAATTTCTACGCCCTCGTTATGCACTCTTAAAATTCCTGCTCCCGTAAAAGCTTTTAAATCTTTACCATTTAACTCTATAAACTTTGTTACCGTAGGTTTTAATGGCGCTATCATAGCAACATGACTAGCAAGAATTCCAAATCTACCATCACCATTCTCCGTATTCAAACTGAGGATTTCACCACTATAAAACTCTTTTTCAGGAGTAAGTATAGTAAGCTTCATATGATTCTCCATATATAAACACTTCCATTTCATTGTTCATATTCTTATTAACGCCTTATTCACTAGCCAGAGTTTTTGCTTTTTCTACTGCTTCTTCTATAGAACCAACAAACATAAATGCTGCTTCTGGTAATTTGTCATGCTTGCCTTCAAGTATTTCTTTAAATCCTCTTACTGTTTCTTTTACCTTAACAAATTTGCCCTTCATTCCAGTAAATTGTTCGGCTACAGTAAATGGTTGAGAGAAAAATCTTTGAACCTTTCTCGCCCTTAGTACTACCGTTTTATCCTCTTCAGATAATTCATCTATACCGAGTATTGCAATAATATCTTGAAGTTCTTTATATCTTTCTAATATATGTCTAACCTTTATTGTAACATCATAATGTTCTCTACCAACTATCCTAGGATCAAGCATTGTTGAAGTAGATTCTAGTGGGTCTACTGCAGGATAAATACCAAGCTCAACTATCCCTCTAGAAAGTACTGTAGTGGCATCAAGATGAGTGAATGTAGCAGCCGGCGCAGGGTCTGTTAAGTCATCTGCCGGTACATATACGGCCTGCACCGATGTGATAGATCCTTGTTTTGTAGAAGTAATCCTCTCTTGAAGCGATCCCATCTCCGTAGCGAGTGTTGGTTGATACCCAACAGCACTTGGTATTCTTCCAAGGAGTGCTGACACTTCTGAACCAGCCTGTGTAAATCTAAATATATTATCTATGAATAACAGTACATCTTGCCCCTGATCTCTAAAATGTTCACACATAGTAAGACCAGTTAAAGCAACTCTCATTCTAGCTCCAGGTGGTTCATTCATCTGACCAAAAACTAACGCCGTTTTAGCTATAACTCCCGATTCTTTCATTTCATTATAAAGATCATTACCTTCCCTTGTTCTCTCCCCAACTCCAGTAAATACCGAGAGTCCATTATGTTCTTTTGCAATATTGTTCATAAGTTCTTGAATAAGGACCGTTTTACCAACACCCGCTCCACCAAAAAGACCAATTTTACCACCCAATTGATAAGGTGCTATTAAGTCTATTACCTTAATGCCTGTTGCAAACACTTCTGGTTCAACAGACTGCTCTTCAAAGGTTGGGGCTAATCTGTGAATAGGCATATATTTATCTGCCTTAACTTCTCCCATTTCATCAATAGGTTTTCCAAGAACATTAAATAACCTTCCCAGTACTACATTTCCAACCGGTACTGATATTGGGTTTCCAGTATCAACAGCTTCTAGTCCTCGCCTTAGCCCTTCTGTACTTTCCATAGCTATTGATCTTACAATATCATCACCGATATGTTGCTCAACCTCAGCTACGATAACTCTATCTTCCATCTTAATTTCAATGCTATTGTGAATATTAGGAAGGCCCTCTGCTTCAAACTTTATGTCTATAACAGGCCCTATTATTTGCACTACTTTTCCTATATGTCCTGACACTTCTCTCACTCCTTTTTACCTTTGAGCTTCCTTATCTCAAACTACTTTTGAGCTTCCGCCCCTCCAACTATTTCGGAAATTGCTTGTGTAATTGCGCTTTGTCTAATTCTATTATAACTCAATTTAAGTTTATCAAGTATTTCGTTAGCGTTGTCAGTAGCTGCCCCCATTGACTGCATTCTAGCTCTGTGTTCACTAGCTTTTGAATGTAGCATAGAGTTCAACATTTTACCACTTAAAAATAATGAAGTAATCTCATGCAATAATTTTTCATCTATCGCTTCAACGTCTACATATTCTTTACTACTTTTCAATTCACTATCAACATTTAGAGGAAGTATCTTCTCAATTTTGACTTCATTTTTTAATGATGAAATGAGCTTTTTATAAACAATGTGAACTTCACCTATATCTGCGCTACTATACATGCTAAGTGCATTATTAATAATCGTTTTAGCTTCCTTTTGAGAAGGCGTATCTGATATTTCAATGTATTCAGCCACAGTTTCAATATTAAGCTTTTTAAGTATGATTTTCCCCTTTTTACCTACAATGATAACTTTGTAATCTCCTTGATCACTTTTAAGTTTAACCATCATTTCATTTATTATCGACCAATTGAATCCGCCGCAGAGTCCTGTATCTGAAGTAAGTACAACATACAATTTCTTATTACTATTGTTTCCTCTGACAAAGATACTATCACCTTCATAATTATCTGTTAGCTTTTTTATAGTGTCCTTTAGGGCATTCATATAATTATTATTAATATCTACCTTTTTTCTTATTTTTTTATATTTAGCTGTAGCAACTAGTCCCATGGCTCTGGTGATTTTTGTAGTATTTGTTATGGATTTTATTCTTCTCTTAATTGCAACAAGCCCCATACCTGCCATGTTTCACCTCACTTTAGTCTCCATAAACATATTATGGAGGCAAATTGATATTTTCTTATTGGTCATGCATTAACTTATCCTTTTAATGTGACTCTAAAATTCCTTAATTGAGAATACTTTTTTAAACTCCTCTATACCTTCAATAAGCTGCTGTTTTAGTTTATCATCTAACATCTTATTATCCACTATTGTTTTACCTACTTCTCTATGATGTGTATCCATATACTCCAAAAATTCACTCTCAAATCTTATTACTTGGTGTACTGGAATATCCGTAAGATAGTTATTGGTTCCAGCAAAGAAAATCATAACTTGCTTTTCTACTGGCATAGGCGTATATTGATCCTGCTTTAGTATTTCAATTAATCTTTTCCCTTTTTCCAGTCTCATCTTCGCATCTTTATCAAGATCTGTACCAAATTGGGCAAAAGCCGCAAGCTCCCTATATTGAGCAAGTTCTAGTCTTAAAGTCGCGGTAACCTGTTTCATAGCTTTTATTTGAGCATTCCCCCCAACTCTTGACACAGATATTCCAGCGTTAACAGCAGGTCTTTGCCCTGAATGGAAAAGGTCAGCCTCAAGAAATATTTGCCCATCTGTTATAGAAATAACGTTAGTTGGTATAAACGCCGTAACATCCCCTGCGAGAGTTTCTATTATAGGAAGAGCAGTTAATGATCCACCACCTAATTTATCTGAAAGTTTTGCCGCTCTTTCAAGTAACCTTGAATGAATATAAAATATATCTCCCGGATAAGCCTCTCTACCTGGTGGTCTACGAAGTAATAGTGACATAGCTCTATAAGCAACTGCATGCTTAGATAAATCATCATATACTATTAACACATTCTTACCATTATTCATAAAATGCTCTCCCATACTACATCCAGCATATGGCGCTAAATACTGAAGTGGTGCCGAATGAGACGCTGTGGATGCTACCACTATTGTATAATCCAAGGCGCCCATTTCTGATAGTGTGTTAACAATGTGTGCAACAGTTGATTGCTTTTGACCAATGGCTACATATATGCATATGACATCTTTACCCTTTTGATTCAAAATAGTATCTATAGTTAAGGCTGTTTTACCTGTTTGCCTATCTCCAATTATAAGTTCTCTTTGACCTCTCCCAATTGGGACCATAGAGTCTATTGATTTTATTCCTGTTTGAAGTGGCACTTTAACTGATTGCCTTTCAATAACTCCAGGCGCTTCAACTTCCACTTCTCTCGTCTCCGTAGTCTTTACTGGACCTTTTCCATCTATAGGTACACCTAACGCATTTACAACTCTTCCGAGTAATGCTTCTCCCACAGGAACCGCTACCACTTTACCAGTTCTTTTCACAATGTCGCCTTCTTTGATATCCTTCTCGGGCCCCAAAAGCACACATCCTACATTGTCTTGTTCTAAATTAAGCGCCATACCAAATATTCCATTAGGGAACTCTAACATTTCATTTTCCATACATTCATCTAACCCATACACTCTGGCAATTCCATCACCTATTTGAATTATAGTACCTGAGTCAACAGTGTCGATTTTCTTGTCATATCTTTCTATTTCTTTTTTTATTATAGATGTTATTTCTTCTGGTTTTATGTTCATAAACTCACCTCTATTCCTATTTAGACATTATTTTTTTCATTTCCTCTAGTTTGATTTTTAGAGTGCCATCAATAACGTCGTCACCGACCCTTATATACACTCCACCTATAATTCTTTTGTCTATTCTCTCAACAAATATAATTTTCTTATCATATATATCTATTAATTTTCTTCTGAGGTTTTCTCTTTCAGAATCATTAAGAGGTATTACTGTTTTAACTTCTACTAGCAATGTATTATTGCGCTCTAAGTGAATTTTTTCCATTTCTTTAAGTTTTTCTTCAGTAAAAAGTATCCTATCTTTTTCTATAAGAATAAGAAGAAAAGACAAAAGATCTTCGTCAATTTTCCCCTTGAAAATGTTAATAAATATCTTCTTCTTTTCAGAGGTACTTACGAATGGCTGTTTAATTAATTTCATGAAATAAGCATCATTGTTCATAATCGAAACAATTTCTCGTAGATCATTTAAATATTCTTCTACTTTCCCTTTTTCCTCAGCAACCCTATAAAGTGCTAGTGCATATCTTTTATCTAAGTATTCATACATTTTAGCTACCTACCTTAAAAATAAAATCCTCGATTAATTTCCTGTGTTCACTTTCATCGATATGCTTCCCAAGAGCTTTTTCGGACAAAACTAAAGATAAATCTATAACTTGCGCTTTTATTTCACTTTTCGCTTTTTCTTGTTCTCTTTCAATTTCAACCCTCGCTCTTTGAATTATAAGTTCCGCTTCTTGTTTTGCATTTTGAATTAATTCTCCAGATATTTTCTCTGCTTTTTGCTTATATTTTTCAACTATTTCCTTACCTTCTTGTTTTGCTAAATTTAATTTTTCTTCATTTTCTATTTTTAATCTATTAGCCTCTTCTTTATCACTATTTGCCTTCTCAAAAGAAGAATCTAATTCTTGTTTTCTTGTTTGTAAAATCTTACCTACTGGTATAAATAGAAAATGTTTAGCAATGAAAAGTAGTAAAAGGAAATTTACCATTGCAGCTATGACTGTACTTAATTTTATACCCATTTCCATATTAAACCCTCGGTTTACAAAGATTTTTTACTCTTATGCAAACCAAGACTTTCACCTACCTTCCTTTTACTATTTCTTTTTAGCCTTTTACACCAAGCAAAATTAATAATAATGCTATTAAGAAACCATAGATAGCTGTTGCTTCTGATAGTGCACCACCTATAACTAATGCTCTAAGTATTTTATCACTTGCTTCTGGTTGTTTTGCAATACCCTCTACGGCCTTTGCTGTAGCATTCCCTGTTCCTATTCCGCCACCTATAACCCCGATAGCTGCTATTCCTGCTCCTATTGCTGACATTCCCGCTATAAATCCTGCTGAATCCATAATATAATCCTCCTATTTCATTTTTATTTTAATTTTAATGTTCTGAAATTATTACAATATTAATCATTGTTAACATTACAAATATAACCATTTGAATAGTGCCATCGAATACATCAAAATACATATGTAATGGTATTGGTATTGCCAGTTGTGCCATCCAAGTAATTTTACTTAGCCCAGTATACGCTAATTCCATAATTATAGTTGCTGCAAACATATTTCCAAATAATCTTAGACTTAAAGATACCGGTAGCATAATTCTCTCCAGTATATTTATCGGAAGTAATACAGGTAATGGTTTTGCATAGCCAGTAAAATATTTTTTAAGGCCCGCTTTTTTAATTGTATATCCCTGTATCACTATAAATGTAATTAAACCCATTCCTAAAGCTACACTATAATCTGTAGTAGGCGGCTTTATTCCAAATAATCCTACCAAGTTCATTGCTAAAAGATAAATTCCTAATGTACCTATAAACGGAACAAACTTTTTAAAACTTTTACCCATAGTCTCTTCTACGGTTTTTTCCACAAATTCAACAAAAATTTCAACTACACTTTGTTTTTTATTTGGCATTTTTTTAAGATTTATGTTAATAACTGCTATTAGTAAGCTTAGTCCCAAAACTATTACCCATTGCGTTATTAAACTAACTGTAATTTCAAAATTGTATCCAAAAATATTTACACTAGGTAATTGTGTAATATCTCCCATGTACTCACTTCCCTTCACACTCTTTAATATTAATTCCGTAAAGTACTATAGAAATAAGTTGTGAACTATATCCTAATATAAACGCAATTATACCAAAATTGTAATAATTGAAAATTATTAAGCCTATTAC
>NZ_JBNMNU010000150.1:0-10604 GCF_051278035.1 Clostridium sp. | reverse complement strand
GCAGTTTTAGTTCAAGGGCCTCCAGGTACAGGGAAAACTCATACAATTGCTAATATGGTGGGTCACTTATTATCACAAGGTAAGAGTATATTAATTACCAGTTACAGTGAAAAGGCTTTATCTGTTTTAAAGGAAAAAGTGGTGGAAGAGCTACAATCATTATGTCTAAGTTTATTAGCTACTACAGAAGGTAGACGTGAAATGGAAAATAGTTTAGATGTTATTAATGAAAATAGGTCTACATTAGAACCGAGCGATTTAAAATCGAAAGTTGAGAGTTTAGGAAAAGAAAGAAAAGAAATTATTGATAAATTAAATGATCTTAAGATGGATTTGAAAAATACAAGAATTAACGAATATAGGACGATAATTATTTCTGGAGAAGAATATAAACCAATTGACGCTGCAAAGTATATTAATAAGCATAGAAGTGATGCAGATTGGATGCCTACTCCTGTAATTTTAGGTAAAAGCTTATCATTAAGTGAAGAAGAAATTAGCGAGGTATATTCTAGCAACATTAAAATAAACTTAGAAGAGGAAAAAGAATACGATAGTAAATTGCCTAATCTAAGTGAATTAATAACGCCAATTGAATTTAATGAGATAATTAGGCAGAAGAATACATTTAGCAGTGAAAAATTATCAAGTGGCCTAGAATACTGGAATAGTGAAGTAGCAGTTAAATATACGATATCTGAGCTAAACGACATTAGGGACAGGGTAAATGGGGCATTAGTGAATATAGATATAAACACTCCTTGGGTATTAGAAACTATTCAGTCGGCTAAAGAAGACACCTTAAAAAATAGCTGGAGTTTATTAATAGATGAAATTAACGTAACTTACAAACTATCTATTGATTGTTCAGAAAGTATACTAACATATAATCCTCAGTTTATTGACATAGAGTTAATTAGTGACGTAGATATTCTATTAAAATCTATAATTGAGAAACTTGAAAATGGAGGAAAGATAACAAGGGCAAATTTGTTTTTGAATAAGCCATTGAAGAATTTTATAAATGCTTGTAGAGTGAATGGTAATGTGCCGACTAAAACAAATGAATTTAAAGCATTAAATAATTATCGTAGGTTAATTGTAGCAAGGGGGAAATTGAAAAATAGGTGGAATAGACAAATTGCAATTTTAGGTGCAGAGCAAGTTGATGATATGGGAGATGCTTTTGAATTAACCTGTAAAAAATATTGCTTAATAATTGAAGATAACATAAATTGGTATGAAAGAAAATGGGATCCAATAATTAAGGATATAGATTTATGTGGTATAAACCTAGAAAGATTAAAAAGTAAACCTGATCTGTCTAGTAATAAATTTAGTAAGCTTAAACATATAAAATTAGATCTTGGTAAAAAATTAATAGAAATTATAGAGGCACAAATATATAGAGTACAATACAATGAAATAAATAATAATAAAAAGAAAATTGAGAATGTAGTTAATGAATTTTCTAAAAATTATAATAGTAAAATAATTAATGGATTACAAACAGCTGTAATAAATGAAGATGTAGATTTATACAATGAGTGTTATGAGTCGATAAAATCAATAAAGGAATTAGGTAAACATATTGAAAGAAGAAGGGAACTATTAGATAAATTAGCGATAACCGCCCCTGCTTGGGCAAATGAAATTATAGAAAGGCAAGGTGAATTTGGAAAAGCTAAAGCGCCAGCTAATATTAAAGAGGCTTGGCTATATTGTCAATTTGTAGAAGAGATTAATGATAGAAATAAAATCTCTATAGATGAGGTTCAGAAGATCATAGTTGAACTAGAATGCTCATTTAAAAATAATACAGCAGAGTTAGCATTTAATAAAGCATGGTTATTTAAATTGGATGAATTCAACAATAATAAAAAACAAATACAAGCAATTGAAGGTTGGAGACAACTAATAAGAAAGATAGGTGCATGAAAAGGTAAGAATGCGCAGAGATTAAAAGCAGAAGCAAGGAAGCTAATGCCACAATGTCAGAGTGCAGTTCCAGTTTGGATTATGCCATTAAACAAAGTGGTAGAAATCTTTAATCCAAAGGAAAATAAATTTGCTGTTGTTATTATCGATGAAGCAAGTCAGGCTGATGTTATGGCATTAGTTGCACTATATTTAGGTAAGCAAGTAATTATAGTTGGTGACAATGAACAGGTCAGCCCACTCGCTATTGGAGAAAAGACCGAAGATATGGAAAGGCTGGTCAAAGAATATTTATATGACATGCCTAATCATTTTCTATACTCAGGTAAATTCTCAATATATGATTTGGCACAAGCATCTGGATATCAACCAGTTAGATTAAAGGAACATTTTAGATGTGTACCAGAAATTATTGAGTATTCAAATATTTTATCTTACAATGGTCAAATAAAAGCGCTTAGGGAAACTAGTGATGTTAAAACAAAACCGCCAATAATAACATATAGAGTTCGGGATGCTATATCCGATAAGAAAATAAATCAAAAAGAGATTGAAGTCGTAGTATCATTAATATTAGCTTGTTGTGAAAATGAAGAGTATGATGGTAAAACATTTGGGGTAATAACTTTAAGAGGAGAGAAGCAAGCAACACTTATAGATAGGTTATTGCAGAGTAAAATGACACCAATTGAGTACGATAATAGAAATATTTTATGTGGAAATCCAGCAAATTTTCAAGGCGATGAGCGAGATATCATTTTTTTATCAATGGTTGATGTAAATGCTGGGGAAGGCCCTATGAGATTAACTTCATATGGAACTGATAATTTGTATAAAAAAAGATATAATGTTGCAGTAAGTCGTGCGAGAGATCAGCTTTGGCTTATTTATTCTATGGATTCAGACAATGATTTAAAGAGTGGTGATATTAGAAAAGGGTTAATTGAATACTGCAAAGATTATAAATCAAGACAAAGAAATTTTGAAAAAAATGTATTAAAGGCAGAATCAGAGTTTGAAAAGAGAGTGATGAAATATCTTATTGAAAGAGGATATAAGATTTCACCACAATGGGAAGTTGGTTCATTTAGAATAGATATGGTTGCCATTTATAAACATAAAAAAGTAGCAATTGAATGTGATGGTGAACAGTGGCACGGTGAAGATAAATTGGAAGAGGACATGAATCGTCAAGGAATTCTTGAAAGGCTTGGATGGAGATTTATTAGGATTAGAGGGAGTGAATTCTTTAGCGGTGAAGAGGATGCAATGGAGAATGTAATTCGTAAATTGAATGATCTTGATATATATCCTGATGAAAAATCAGATGAAATATCTAAGGAAGAGTGTGGACTTAAGGAAAAGATTATTCTTAGAGCAGATGAGATAAGAGAATTGTGGATAGATGATGTTATGCAGTGATAAAGATTTAGTGGATTTACTTTAATAGTAAGTCCTTTTTTAGTGTTTAGAGCAAATCTCATTGCTAATAATTTACTACAAATACTACCTTCTCAAATTTAATTATGAATGATTAAGTTCTGAATAAAAGAATAGGGAATAAAATATAAAAAGTCAAAGTTTTAAACATAATAATAGAAGGAGTTAATATTATGAGAAACAAAAAGTTTTCAAAATTGTTTCCCATATTTGTCTGCGTTTTACTAATTGCACCCACTACTGTTGGGTGTGCTAAGAAAGGAAACCAGTCAAATGAAGAAACTCAACAAAAAGCAGAAAGAAAGTATGTTAATATCGGTATACTTAGTTCACCGGTTGACCTAAATCCTATTGACCCAGGGGATAATGCAGCGGGAATTATTACTGGAATATTGTATCAGCCACTTGTAGATCTTGATGAAGATATGACATTTAAACCTATGCTGGCGGACTCGGTAGAAACAGCAGATAATAAAGTGTTTACTATTAAATTAAACAAAGATGCTAAGTGGACTGATGAAACACCAGTGACAGTTGATGATGTGATATTTACAATTAAGCTTATTTGTAGCCCTAAAGTAGCGTCTATGGTAGCATCAAATTTTAGTATTATAGAAGGCACAGATGAGAAGGGTCTTATTCCTGATGAAACTATGGATATTGCAGGTGTGAAAAAGATTGATGATAAAACATTAGAATTAAGTACGAAAGCCCCAATTTCAATGAATTTATTTCAAAACAGCATATGCAGAAATATAATGGCTGTCCCTGAACACATATTTAAAAATGTAGACCGAGCAAATTTTGGAAAAGATCCTGCTATTATTGAACCAAAAGTAACAAATGGACCATATAAACTTATTACTTTCCAAAGAGATCAGTATATTCAGATGGAAGCTAATAAAAACTATTTCAAGGGTGCACCTATAATAGATAATATCAATTTTAAAAACATGCCAGGTAGCGAGCTTACTGTTCAACTAGAAAATGGAGAAATTGATATGAATTTAGCTCAGATAGCATCTTTACCTCTTGAAGATTATGAGAAAATTAAAAGCATGACTAATATTACAACAAAATCTGGTGAGCCTAGTTCTGTAAATTTCTTATTTGTTAATCATAAATCTATACCAGATGTAAGGGTAAGAAAAGCAATTTCCTATGCCATTAATAGAAAATTGATTGTTGATAATTTATTAAAAGGTGAGGGCGAAGTACTTAATTCGTTCTTTACAAGTAATAACCCATATTTAAATAAAGACTTGCCAGGAGTAATATTTGATGTGGAAAAATCGAAACAACTCTTAAAAGAAGCTGGTTGGAATTCAAATAAAGAAATAAATATGATTGTACCTACAGGTAATAAAACACGTGAACAAGCAGCTGCTATAATTGTAGAAAACCTAAAAGCTGTAGGATTGAGGGTAAAGATCCAGAAAATGGACTTCCCAACCGCTATGGCTAAGACGAAGAAGAAAGAATATGACCTTACTTTTATGGCTGATACACTTATCCCTATTGATCCGACATATGATCTTCCATTTTTCGTTACTAGCGGAAACTTCTGTGGTTATGAGAATAAAAAGGTTGATGCCCTTGTTGAATCCGTAAAAAATGAAATTGATGACAGTAAAGTAAAAGCCTACTTATACGA
The DNA here is from genome assembly GCF_051278035.1 of Clostridium sp. Classification (GTDB taxonomy): domain Bacteria; phylum Bacillota; class Clostridia; order Clostridiales; family Clostridiaceae; genus Clostridium_AD. The sequence goes on along the minus strand of NZ_JBNMNU010000150.1, from coordinate 5,572 downwards.
TTTGCAGAATATACTTGCTGAAGAGGTACCAATGCCAATTTTATACGCAACTAGTGGGTTAAAAGCAACTAATAAAAGAATGATTTTTGGTGAACCCAAGGATTATGGAACATTTATAGATGTATACAAGTGGGATGTAAATCAAAAATAGGTAATAATTCAAAACTAGGTAGAGCAAGGATATGAGCTCTTGCTCTACTTAAAACAATATTTTATCAAAACTAATAAGAATACTAATTATGATAGGCTAGGTATAAAAATATGGAAGACATTTTACAAGTTAATAAATTACAGACAGTCTTTAATACAGATGATGGACAAGTAATCTGTGTTGATGATGTAAGTTTTTCTTTGAAACCAGGTGAAATTATTGGTGTCGTGGGTGAATCTGGTTGTGGCAAAAGCGTCACTTCATTATCAATTATTGGTTTGCTTGGTAATAAGGGAAAAGTCAATAAGGGAGAAGTTTATTTCGAAGGAAGAAATCTGCTTGAGCTTAATGAAAAGCAAATGCGCAAAATACGTGGTAATAAGATTTCTATGATATTTCAAGAGCCTATGACTTCATTAAATCCCATTTTAACGATTGGGGATCAGATAACGGAATCTATTCGTCTTCATTTGAAAAAAAGTAAATCTGAAGCTTTAAAGTGTGCGGTAGATATGCTAGAGAAAGTAGGCTTGCCACGGGCAGATAAAATAATTAATGATTATCCCCACGTCTTGTCAGGCGGGATGAGGCAGAGGGTTATGATTGCAATGGCATTGGTATGCAATCCGAAGTTAATTATTGCAGATGAACCAACCACTGCTTTGGATGTAACAATCCAAGCCCAAATTCTTGATCTGATGAAAAAACTAAGTAAGGAATTTAACACTGCAATTATGCTAATTACTCATGATCTTGGTGTAATCGCTGAAATGGTAGATAAAGTATTAGTAATGTATGCAGGCCAGGTAGTAGAAGAAGCTGATGTTTATACTCTTTTTGAAAATCCTAAGCATCCCTACACTCAGGGCCTTATGAAATCAATACCCCAGGTTTATACTGAGAAGATTGAACGTTTGATACCCATTCCCGGCACTGTCCCATCTGTGTATCAGAAATTTTCAGGATGTCGTTTTAATGAACGATGCATTTTGGCAACTGAACGCTGTAGGAGTGAAGTACCTAGGCTTGTAGATAGTGGGAATAATCACAAGGTTCGTTGCTGGAATTATAAAGAAACCAGCCAGAATCGTTAGGAGACAGTTTATGGTTGTTGAAAAAATTACATCAAGTATCCCTTTATTAAAAACCGAAGGGCTTAAAAAATATTTTCCTATACGAAAAGGAATATTCTCTCATACAGTTGGTAGCATTAAAGCAGTACATGGAATTGATCTTGAGATATTTAAAGGAGAGACTCTTGGACTTGTTGGTGAATCTGGTTGCGGAAAGTCTACTTTAGGCAGTACGATTGTACGTATTGAAACACCGACAGAAGGAAGCATAATCTTTGAAGGCCAGGATATAGCACAGTTATCTAATCGCGAACTGATCAAAGTTCGTCAGAACCTGCAAATTATTTTTCAAGATCCTTACTCCTCGCTAAACCCACGCAGACGTATTACTGAAATTCTTTCGGAGCCAATCAGCGTACATCATATTGTTGAAAAAAAAGATATTAGCAAAGAGGTAGATAGACTTCTTGATGCAGTAGGATTACCTAAAAGCAGTAAAAACCGCTACCCGCATGAATTTTCTGGTGGACAGCGTCAGAGGATTGGAATAGCAAGAGCGCTTTCATTAAATCCAAAGCTTATTATATGCGACGAACCAGTGTCTGCATTGGATGTTTCAATTCAGGCTCAAGTACTAAATTTGTTAAAAGATCTTCAACAGGAATATAATCTTACCTATTTATTTATAGCGCATGGCCTTGGCGCAATTCGTTACATTAGCGACAGAATAATGGTAATGTATCTAGGAAAAATTGTTGAGATGGCCTCAACAGAAGAGATTTTTCACAATCCTATGCATCCTTATACAAAAGCATTATTAAGCTCATATCCTATACCGAATCCTTTAATGAGGGATAAGAAACGATTTATAATACATGGAGATATACCAGATTTGCTTAAATTACCAAAGGGTTGTAAGTTTCAAACACGATGCCCAAATGTATACGATATGTGTCTTCGTAAGGAACCTGAACTAAAGGGAATTGAACATAAAGTAGCCTGCTTTGACACAAATTGATTTTGGAATAAAGGAGTACTCATTATGTTAAATTATATTATTCGTCGTATATTAATAGCCATTCCAGTATTTTTGGGGATTACTATCATAGCTTTCTTCCTTCTTTACTTGGCCCCAGGCAGTCCTATAGATATGATGATAAATCCGCATGTGACGCAGGCTGCACTTGATGCAAAGAGAGAGGCACTTGGACTAAACTCTCCTATTTATGTTCAATATTTCAAATGGTTAAGCAATATGTTGCAGGGAAACCTTGGATACTCAATGAAGACATCTAGACTTGTGACGGATATGATTTCTGAACGCATTGGCCCTACCGTTTTACTAATGGGTTTATCTTTATTAATAGGGTTTGTATTAGCAATATTTATTGGAATTCTTAGTGCGACCAAACAGTATTCTATATTGGACTATACAGCAATTACAGGTTCGTTTCTTGGAATTTCAATACCGAACTTTTTTCTTGGTCTCGGATTGATTTACATTTTTTCTGTTAAACTAAAGTGGCTTCCTTCTAGTGGTATGTTTGATATTGGTAGCGGTGGTGGTTTTACCGATAGATTACAACATTTAATATTGCCAGTGACTGTTCTTGCAGTAAATATTGCAGGAAGGAATGTACGTTATATAAGATCAAGTATGCTTGAAATATTAGGGCAGGATTATCTGAGAACAGCTCGTGCAAAGGGACTTAGTGAATTTTTAGTCATAAATAAGCATGCTCTACGAAATGCGCTAATTACCATTGTAACTGTATTTGGACTAGAAATTCCGTTGTTATTTGCTGGTGCTGTGGTGACAGAAACGATATTCTCATGGCCAGGAATAGGACAATTGACTATGACTTCAATTTTAAGCAGAGATTATCCCACGGTTATGGGGCTAAATATTCTTACTGCAGTTATTGTTTTAATATCCAATTTATTAACTGATATTGTATATGCCTATGTAGACCCAAGGATTAAATATAATTAATTATTAGAAAAGGAATTAAACGGGTGAAATGATATGTCGGAAATAAATAAAAATTTATCTAAAAGCGAAGTACTAGAAAGAGATGAAAGCTACATCAGCATGGTTATACGCCGGTTTTATAAACATAAAATGGCGGTTGGCGGAGTATTCATAATATTAATTATAGCAATTTGTGCTATATTTGCATCCGTTATTTCGCCGTGTGACCCATATCAAATTACAGATACTTTTAGCGCAGCACCTTCAATGCAACATATCTTGGGCACAGACCAAGTAGGAAGAGATGTATTAAGTCGTTTAATTTATGGCGCTAGGGTCTCACTTACTGTAGGATTAGGAACAGTAGCAATCAGTGTCAGTATAGGTACCATTTTAGGATTAGTTTCGGGTTACTTTGGCGGGAAAATTGACATGCTTATAATGCGTGTTACAGACGTATTTATGTCTTTCCCAGATATAGTACTTATATTGGTTGCTGTGAGCATTATGGGACCAGGCCTGATTAATATAATAGTTGTTATTGGGTTGCTAAGGTGGCCTAGTGTAACGCGCTTAGTCCGCGGGAATGTCTTGTCTATTAAAAAGATGGACTTTATAAAGTCAGCAATAGTTTTAGGACTTAGTACACCTAGAATCTTATTTTTTCATATTTTGCCTATTACAATAGCACCTGTTCTGGTTAACGCCACATCAGGCATGGCTAGCGCTATCATTACTGAGGCATCACTTAGCTTTTTAGGAATGGGAGTTCAACCTCCAATGTCGAGTTGGGGAAATATGATTACGGATGCGCAGTCTATTACTGTGCTGACATCGCAACCATGGCTTTGGCTACCACCGGGGCTTTTAATCGTATTATGTGTTTTGTCAATCAATTTTATTGGTGATGGTCTTCGCGATGCACTAGATCCTAAAAACCTTAAATAGCATCTATGAAACATTTAATAATTTAGAATTTTGAACAAGGCTATATATATATTTGATGACTAATCTTAATTAAGGAAACCTGGGAATAGATCCCTTAGCAAGTGAGTATAAGGATTTATATTCTGAATTTAGTATAAAATAGCAAACAGCAACTTCCAGTTTAGGGTATGATCTCACAGGTCATAAGAATAACTGGAAGTTGTTGTTTTATAATCATGTTAAATTAACATGTAATAATTCGAAGGGAAAATATGGTTTGTATCGAATTATAAAAGTATTGGTAATAAGGTGGAATTAAACTAATTATGGATGATAGAAACATCAAGGGAGGAAATTATATGAAACCAGAAATTTATGAAAAACTTATAAATACACTTGATCAAGATATTATAAAAAAGATAATGGAAAGTGAAGATTTTTATTTTCAAAAGGCAGTAGATAAATACAATGAGATGATGAAACTCCCTAAGCTCAGTGAAGAAGTAACGATGTTGTGGCAGTTTCTTCTTACTACCAATAGGTGTTATTATAAAAAATACTGCACAACTGAAGGCGCATATTGCAAAATATAAATCTAATTTCCCAATATGAATCCTTATAGTCGTTAGCTAACTTATAGAAAAATATTTTATCAAAAGAAGTTGATACTAAATTTCTTTTAATCTTATTTAACTACTCGCCATGAGCATCGTCCTCCTTCATTTCTATATAAGTGTAGTTTATATCATTACCACTAGACTTTGTGCTAGTAATTTCAGTTTTGTTTAGTAGACCGATATGATTATAACTCATATTATTGCAGTATATAACCTTATCGTTAATCTCTACCTTAATTATTCCTTCTAGTTTATACATTTTCATCTCCCCCACATAACAAGTGTCATAAAACGAACATATGTTCCAACCTAGTATATACTTATATAGTAATATTTTCAAGAAGCAAATTAAAATTGTAAAGAATAACAATAATAATACATTATTTAAAACAAATCAGCTAATTATGGCGAAACGCTATATTAGAATGAAAATAGCGCCATATGTTATTTTTAACATATGGCGCTAAATTTATTGAAGTATAATGGTTATTTTTTACTGAAAGGCAAAACTTATATGAAATTTTGTGAAACTTAGGACTATATTTTTATTTATCCTTAGATTCCCATTTAAAACCAGCATTATTTAGATTTTCTAGTATTTCTAATACTTGTTCATGAGTAAGGTCATCAGGGTAAATACTCTTATCTATTTCAATCCTAATGTTGTTATTTTCAACATTATCTTGTACTACTATTCCTAATCTATTAGATGTTCGTACCAGGAGGTAATCTGTAGAGCATTGTAAATAATCAGCTATTTGCTTAACAAAATCTACTTTAGGTTCTCGTAAATTATTTTCATAACGGCTCAGAGTTGCCTTTGTAGTTTTCA
>NZ_JBNMNU010000149.1:0-10630 GCF_051278035.1 Clostridium sp. | reverse complement strand
ACCTAAAGAGTTCTTTGTACTCAACAGTCTGATCTATTGGTCTCGTAAGAGTATCTATCATTCCAATGGCCAATTTTAACCGTTCTTTGGGTATGCTTGAAAATATGGTTTTTCGTATTGTTTCATCGGGTACATTTTCATCCAACAACAACAAACAAGCTCTACTGAGTTCCCGTGCTGAGCTATCCAGATCTTTCAAAGATCGTAGTCTTTCTTTTTCTCCTTTTCTGTTTGCACCATTGAATAAAGTTAAAAAATATCGTTCCATATAATCGATGATATCATCTTGAGAACTGGTAGTATATGTTATAGCGAACGCAACTAATGTTGCTATGCGACGTTCATCTGGCATCCTTTCAATGGTTTGAGCTCTAGCAATTGAAGCATACCGGGATAAAACAGATATTCTTCCTATAGGTATTCTGGATATGTTCCATTGATAAGCTCCTATTGAATAAATCGTTTTAAATCGTTCAATTGCTTTTAAAAATCCAATAGGAGACTCATGTGTTACAGACTGTCTAAGCATTTCTAAACCAGTTTTATTTTTAGCATCTACTATAAGCAATTTTTCAAGTATTTTTCGTTGATTAGCATCCGGAAGAGAAGCTAGTTTATGCCATAACCTTGAGGTTGCACGTTCACGAATTTGAGATATAAGCCTTTCTAAAACTGTAGCACCAGGTAATAATATTTTTTGTTCTATGAACCTGGCCATCGTAAGGTCAAAAACAACACTTGGACGTTCAGGTGCTAACCAGAAATGATTATATAGCCAACGGACTAGCATAAAATGGTGAGGCTGTTCTGTGAAATCATGGTAACCATATGCTTGACATATTTCTCGTGTATGATCCCATCTGCTTTCACTATAACTATATTTCTCCAGATTATTCTCACTTAATTCTAACTGTTGAGATACATAGTGAATAATATTAGAAGGTATTTTTAGTGGATTTGGCAAAAAAGTACCAAGGAACCTTACTGTCCCAAGCTGTATTGCAAAACCAATTCTATTATAATCGCCCATATGACTATATGCAGCTTTTTTGTCGGTATCATCAAGTAAAAAATAAACTGCTAATTGCTCATTTGTAGGCTCATCAATAAAATTTCCATATCTATTTCTTTGTTCTTTTGTTAAAAATTCAACAGGCATTATCTACTCCTAAATTACACTTTGGCAATCTAACGCAATAAATATTCTACTAAATTCTTCAAACACTTGATATATAACTGTTTTAAAAATCCTATGACAATAAAATACAAGTATTATGATTATATCTCACATAATATAAATTTTATCATATTTTACTAACAATGTTAAGTGGGTAAAAGGTGTGATGATCGAAATGATTGGCAAAATTTCAAATTTTGTTGTATTAGCGATACTGTGATGTATATTGAAATCACTTAGGAAGAATATATAGTACTTAATTTAAGTTTAAATTTATGAATATCATTATTTTCTGTGCTTATACCGGTTTTCTGTTCCATTACTACACAACCCCCAACTTACAACCTCTTTAGCTGCTGGGTTTTTATACCCTTTCTGTGACATTGCTCTAAATAATTCATCATGAGTTGTAATTATATTTTCAATTTCCGAACTATCCTTTGCCTCGTTAATAGTTACCGCATTTATAAGTATATTCTTATTAGGTATTGTATCTGCATAGCCCTTAAGTTCCGCTAATGCCCTATGAGAACGTGAAAGCTGCTTTAATACTCTATTTGTTTCAAGTGTGACGTGTGGTGGTAAATCTTTTACTATAGTTTCAGTCATTATTATTCACCTTCTTTATGTTCAGTATATAGGAAACTTTTCTCATATCAATAGAACGTAGGCAAAAAATCAAAAAAATTGCTCGCGTTAACACAACGTGAGCAATTTTTTCTCATGTTAAAAATAATTAGAATAATAGATTTTTAAAAAATAAAAGACAAAAATTTCTTCTCACCTAAGGCAATCTTTAGCACACTTCTTTTAGTTGTTATAATACATTCAATGTAACAAGTCAATACATATGTTACATTCAAAACGAAAAAAATAAGGAATGAGCAATACGACCAATGTGAATGTAACTCAATTAGTATTGTGTTACTTTCACAATATCAATATACACTTAAATCAAGTACCCCATATTATTGATAGGGGGTACTTGCGATGAAATATATGAAGATTGTGTCTTAACCATGTAATTATTTATTACAGTTATAGCTGCTCCTTCATTGCTTTAACTTTTCTTGTATAAATTTGTTATATTGTAATCTATAAAATATTCAAAATGTTGTACTAATGGTACTGAAAATCATATAAAAATGACATAATATATGGTAATATATAGTAAAATAATTATATTATACACATGTGTAATGCATTTATTTTAAAATAATAAAACATAATAAGGGAGTATACTAAAAAAATGGGGGTTTATCATGGAGTGTGCTTATAATAATGGAATGGTAGAAGAAACAGTATCAGCTAGGGAAATTATTAAAGAACAAAATAACGAGATTAAACAACTAAAGGAACAATTGAAAGATATGGAAAAAGCAATGAAAGCGCAGGAAGAATTCATCGTGGATATATCCCATGAACTAAAAACACCTCTAAATGTTCTTTCTGCTACGGTACAATTATTTAATATGCAATACAATAGTGGTTCATTAGACAAAATTAAGGGTTCAATTTCTAAATATATTAACTCAATGAAACAAAATTGCTATAGATTATCCAAACTTATTAATAACATAGTTGATTCATCGAAAATTGAAACAGGATTCTTTGAAGTGCACTTATCAAATAACAATATAGTCGAAGTAGTAGAAGATATAATTATATCTGTAACTAATCTTACTGAGATTAAAGGGGTAAATATTATTTTTGATACTGATACAGAAGAAAAAATAATAGCTTGTGATTCAGAGAAGATTGAGAGGGTAGTATTAAATCTTATATCAAATGCGATAAAATTCTCAGATAAAGGTGATGAAATATTTATTAATGTTAAAGATAAGGACAAATTTGTTGAAATATCAGTAGAGGACAAGGGTATTGGCATTGAAGAAAAAAACCTAGGTACAATATTTGATAGATTTAAACAGGTAGATAAATCACTATCAAGAAATGCAGAAGGCACAGGTATAGGACTAAGTTTAGTTAAGTCAATTGTAGAATTACACTGTGGACACATCTATGCTGAAAGTGAAGTTGGGAAGGGGAGTAAGTTTACATTTAAGCTCCCTTCAATAAATATAACTAATGAAAATGTGATACATTGCAACAAAATATCAAGCAAAAATGAAAGTATAAAAGTGGAACTTTCAGATATTCATTTGTAATTTTATAGTAGATAACATTTTTATTAAACGTCGCAAGCGATAAAGGTTGTGGCGTTTTTATCTGTGACAAAATATTTTATAATCACGACTTATAATATATATATGGGTTGTTTAAGAAATGATTCAAAAAAGGTAGAACAAAATGAACCATATGCTTTTTCATTTTGTTCTACCCTTGTGGCTATGTCAATATTCAGGAAAAAAAGATAAAGAATAAAGGTACTCGAAAGGGTGTCTTTTATATTACATTAAAGTATAGGTGCCTTAGAGTTATTTGTAGAAATATACAGTTTTATTCCACAATATCCCTCCTTTCATTATAATTAATAATGAAAGGAGGGATATTATGACACAATTAGAAGAAATAATACAAAAGATTGAAGAACTCAGGGCTTTAATGTATCAGTTAATGAATGAAAGTGGCGCGTTAACTGACCCCAAATTAGTAGTACTTAGCCAAAAGCTAGATAAGCTACTAAATGAACACAATAAATTATTAAACCAAAGTAAATAATTTATTGTATCAAAATCAATTAAGGAGCCCTTGGGCTCCTTTTTATACTAAAATTAATTTGTATTTATAGTTGGGGTAGCGCCAACATTTCCGACAAAACCCCCTCTAAGACATAAAACGGATAAATATTTTATAATTCACCCACTCTAAGAAATAGTGATCTATAGTGAACAATGGATGAAAGACAAAGGAATCCGTCTTTTTCATTGGACATTAGAGAATATGTATAATATAATAAGAATTACACGTTGCGCAACATGTGTTGCGAGAAGGGAGCAAATATGCCACCTATAGTAAAGATAAATAGAGATATGGTAGTTCATGCAGGCTTTGAACTGATTAGAGAACAGGGAATTGGCTGTTTAAATGCAAGAAGTATTGCATTTAAACTAAACTGTTCAGCAAAACCATTGTTTAGATTATATAAAAATATGGATGCTTGTAAAGCTGATATTATGATGGAAGTTGATAATTTTTATAGTGCTTTTATGCACCATCATATAAAACCATATGATCAATTATTAACAATCAGTCTAGCATATGCAGAACTGGCACAAACTGAACACAATTTATTTCAAGCATTGTTTGTATCAAATACAAATGCAGGATGGAGTATTGCAGATGTGTTGGCAGCTGAATGGAATCAAGATGTTATTGAACAGACAATGATTCGATATAATATTTCCAGAATATGTTCAGAAAAACTATTCCGTGATACATGGCTATATACACATGGAGTTGCAACACAAATATATGGAAATGCTATAGTATTAAACACAGAAGAGATAAAACAATTAATTACACATGCAATTAATTGTTTTATGAAGGGAGAATCTTAAAATGGAAGAAAAAAAGATGGAAGAATTAGATAGTATTAAGGCATGGCTTGAAGAAACAAAAGATACAAAGTTGGAGGAAATGGATCAGTTCTTTGCAGGACGAGTTGATGATTATGAAGAACATATGTCTCCATGGAAAGAATATTATAAATGGATGGCGCAGATTATTCCAGAAGAGGCAAAAGAACTGTTGGATATTGGATGCGGAACTGGACTGGAGCTAGATAATATTTTTGAGAGATTTCCTGACATTAAAGTAAAATGTATAGATTTAGCAAAGTCTATGTTGAATGAACTTGCAAGAAAGCATGCAGACAAGAATCTTTCATTGATTTGCGAAAATTATTTTGTTGCACCTTTTGGAAAGGAATGTTTTGATGTAGCAGTATCTTTTGAAACGTTACATCATTTTAAACCAGAAAAGAAAATTCTCATATTCAAAAAACTATATGATAGTTTGAGAGATGGTGGCTGTTATATTGAATGTGATTATATTGTAAAATCGCAAGAAGAAGAGGATTTATTGTTTGCTGAATGTGACCGTAGAAAAGATCGAGATAGGATTCCAGAAGATGTGTTTGTACATTTTGATACACCTTTAACACTGAAACATGAAATTAACTTAATGAAACAAGCAGGGTTTGAAAAAGTTGACTTGATGGGAAACGAAGGAGATAATAATACGCAAATGATTGTTGCCACTAAGAATTTAACAAGGGTTAACGAATTAGCGTAATTTGTAGTTGTATTAAGTCACAATATTCATATATTATTGTGCGACAAGAGTGGCAGTGCTCTTGTTGGTGAATAATACATGAAAATTGTCATTGAATAATAATATATCAATAATTCATACTACATGAATACTTTTTTGATGAGGAAAATTTTAATTCTACAGTTTATTCTCTGTCTAATGGAATAAATGAATACATTTTTAAATCACCTGGATTTCCATCTTCATTCAAATTTAATGCTCGTCCACGTAATGTTCCTTCTAAAAACATACCAGCCTTCTCCATTACTCTAGCAGAAGCCTTGTTTTCAATATTACATACCCCTTCAATTCTATAATATCCAACTTCTTTAATTAAAAAGTCAATAATTTTATTCAGTGCTTCAGTCATATAGCCATGCCCTTCTGTTTTATCACTTGCTACATATTCAATTTCTGCAAGTCGCTTACTTATATCTGAATTACAAACAAATATACATCCAACAAATTTCTGTGTTACTTTTTCTTCGATAACCCAGAAAAAATAATATTCTTTTGAGTAGCTATTTATAATATTTTCAACATAAGTATTAGCTTCATTAATAGCTGCTACATAATTCCAATCTAAAAAATATAAACGTTCTTTATTTCCTAGTATCTCCCTATAAATATTATTAGCATCATTTAATGAAATCCGTTTCAAAGACAACCTTTCTGTTTCCAAATATTTTGTTCCTATTGAATTCATTTTATAAACCTCCTTTAATTGTCTAATGTATATAATGCATTTTTTTATGATTGTGAATCAACTTACAAGTAAAGTATATCAATATATATCATATGTCACTATTACTTAGAGTAAATTTTTAAAATTATCTATTAAAACAGTTTTTATAAGAAGTGGCAAATTTAAGTTAATAAAAAAACTTAAATTATTACATAATATTGGAAGTGGCCCATTTTTACATGAATGGTTGCCGTACCCCAATAAGGCACATTCAAATAAATAACAATTCAGTATGCTGCCCTATTATTTCTACCAATTTTCATAATGTATTAGTTCTTCAAGTTCCTTTCGCCTTTAGGTGTTTCATTTGCATAACCAAGAGTGATAATACCAACTACATATTTATCAGCAGGTATATTTAAAATTGGTCTGATTTCTTCTTGAGTAAACCAAGCAACCCAACAGGTACCTAATCCTAAGTTATAAGCTTCCAGTAGTATATATCCTATGGAAATTGATGTATCTCTGATTATCTGTTTAAGTTCTTCTTGTGGACTATCTTCATTTAATGATACATTTGCATCTGCTTCTATTCTGCAAAAGGCATGATGTGCCTGAACAGACAGAGGTAATTTAATTTTCCCGCTTTCCTCAAAGTATTTACCCCATGATATTCTTGGAATACTATCAACAGGGTTCATCTGAATTGGGTGAGTTATATTAGTAAATGAAATCCAAGGAATACTTGTGATATATAAAAGGTCATCACGCCCTGGTTCATCTAATATACTTACATTATTTTTTGATTTTTCAATTTCTTTGATGTGTTAGTTTTAAAATCATTAAATCCATCTTTGAATTTTACTGTACAAAAACTAAATACATCACTTTCAGTCATTACCGTAAAAGAAGGACTTACAATTTCATGTTCAAGAACCTTATCTTCTCTTATCCTAAATCGGAATTCTTTTATGCTATTTGCTGTTTTTGTGGAAGCATATAACATGGATATAAAAAATGGGCTTTCCTGCTCTTTAATATATCTATAAAACCTTGTAATATCAAGATTCCCGCAAATATTAAAATGAGGGTAATTAAGTTGTTTAAAATAATTATAGTGGTCTTTTCTCTTCCAGTTTTCTATATCTATAAACTTCATTAGTATATCACCCTCCGTAAAATTCTAAATGTCTATATTGTACAAGTCATAAAGATTTCGAACTAAATAATTACCTTATTTCAAGCCTTTTTAAGTATTCTGGAACTTCATGATAACTAAATAAATTATGTAAAACATGCAAGTCAAGTTCTATACCATCATTGCTAATTAAAGTTTCCTCATACATAAATTCTCCTTTAATTTCATCCATAACCAAGCCCCCATTTATAAAAAAATTAAATGGAGAATACTCTTGAATTGCACGAAATATATTTGAAACAGACTTATGAAGGTCTATGTGTACACGAGGTCTCCAATCAACATTCTTGTCATCTATTTGGTACATACGTCTTGGAACAGCCCCAACAAATAGTTTACCGTTATTTGAAAATAACATTTGTTGGCGTTTTGATGTAGCAGGAATACCTATTCTTACTCCATAATTTCTTAAACATTTAGGCAAATAATGTTTCTCACCATCTATGTTGAATTCTTCTACTTCTTCAAAATCTAAATTGATTACATTTACATTATACTTATTAATAATTTCTGCTAAACCTTCTTGTTCTAAATTCTTTCTTAAATACCCATTTGCACTTTCAACAATTGTACAATTACCATTATTTGAATATACGTACTGTATTATTTGTGGAAGTAATTTACTATCAGTTCTTGGATGTCCTTGTTTAGCGGGACGTGCTAAATTAATTTTAATTAATACTGACCCATTAATACTAATTGCATTTTTAACGCCAACCTTATCTAAACAAGAGAATAATTCATTTTGGTTTTTTGCACTTAATATCATTGTAACTCCCCACCCTTTTAATATTGAGTATTTTATAACAAATAAAATGACAGTTAAGGCACAATATTTTACAGATGCGTCTTAATATCAAGTAATATTATACCCCTACTGATAAGCTCCTTATAGTTTTAGATTTATCTACTTATTGTCTCATATGGTATTTATAGAACGTTTTATAACCTTGTGATACTATATAAAGCGTTGATATTTGGTGGTTGTGTAGCAATGGGACAGAAACGGCAATAGAATTACTGTTTCTTACCAAATAGTTTTTTATCCATTGGTTGCAATGGTCTCAGCTTACCAGATAATATTTCTTTTGCTAGGTCAAATGAATAATGCCCTACAATATTTATATGATCATAGCCAAGAGGAGAAAGTCGTTTTACATCATCTAAATTCACGATATACCCTGCATTTCGAATAGAATCTAATGCTTTTTCCATATAGACTGTATTCCAGAGGATAATAGCGTTTGTAACTAACCCTAATGTATTTAATTGATCTTCCTGACCTTCACGGTGAGGTTGATGAATCTCTCCTTTCTTGCCATATACAACGATTCTTTTAAGCCCATTTTCCGATTCTCCTCCGAATTCGCCCATTGCACGACCAAGCATAGTTGGCTTCCCGCCTCTTTGTAACATTTTTATAAGATTTGTAGGATTTATGGTTCCAAGTTTAAGTGAACCAGCGACCCTAAGCATATCATCCCAGGACTTAATTATAAGGTCTTCACGTAATTTGTTTTTAGATAGACTATTCAATACACCATAGTCTGCATTTGGATCAAATCGCCAAAGCCTTGTACTTCCTATATCAGCAAGACGTGGGCTAAAACGATAACCCAATAATGCAAATAATCCAAATATAATATCACTGTATCCGGCGGTATCTGTCATTATTTCACGAGGTTTAGACGTTGTCTGTTGACCTAAAACCAATTCAAGTAAATATAAGGAATCACGGATAGTTCCTGTAATAACAAGTTTATTTAGTCCAGCAAATTGGTCACTGATAAGATCATAACTTGTTATGCCACGTCCAATGCCGAAATATCGTGGGTTTGGACCTGCATAAATAGTTTTTGGTGGTACAACAAATCTAATTCCATCTGCAGACGCAACATCCCCTCCACCCCACGATTTAGCCAAAGTCATCTTAGAGATATGATCAGCAAGAACAGCATTTGCCTGCGTAATTGTCTCGCTGCGAAAATAGTTTTGTTCAACCCATGTTAATCTGTCATATTCCAGTGCAGGTATTCCTGGCTGAACTACGGGTCCAAGTCCGATATTACATGCCTTGGCTATGAAAATAGCACATATGCTAACAGACAAATCTTTGATTCTAGAATTACCTTGGCTTATATGAGTAAATTGGTCTGTAAATCTGGTTAATGCAGTTATCTCCATTAATAATCCTGGTAAATCTGTATTGGGCATTAGAGATTCAACCTGCTTTTTCAACAATACTAAAGACTTTGGCTCTTCAAGTCGGTTAATGTGTGAGAGAACAATCTTTTCCTTACCTTTAATCATCTCAACTCGAACGTCTGGATTATCATCCCAATTTTTAATTGTATTTTTGAATGCAATATCCAAGTTTTTCTTTAATGGATTCAATGATTCATCCGCATTCGCCGACCAACCTAATGTGCTTAATACCTTACTTTTAACACTTTCCCAAGCTTGTCCCTGTAAAAGTTTGCTTCTTGGATCATTGTATCTATCACTTTTTTCTCGATAGATATCATAATTTTTAATACCTTCAAGCATTTTTTCTATTGCCCAGAAAGTATAAGGACAAGAGCTTATCATATCCCCTTTTAAAAAAACTCTTTTCCAACTTGCTGAAATTCCCTCAGTAGGCGCATTTACAAATTTATTTTTTCCAGTCTTTGACTCAACTTTCGAAAGAAAATCCCATGCAGCAAGAGCAGGTTGTCCTGCTGCTGATGCCCTAAATTTAATAGTGGCTAAAAGTGCTGGAAGAAATCTACGAATGGAAGTATAATACCTAAAGAGTTCTTTGTACTCAACAGTCTGATCTATTGGTCTCGTAAGAGTATCTATCATTCCAATGGCCAATTTTAACCGTTCTTTGGGTATGCTTGAAAATATGGTTTTTCGTATTGTTTCATCAGGTACCTTTTCATCCAACAACAACAAACAAGCTTTACTTAATTCCCGTGCTGAGCTGTCCAGATCTTTCAAAGAGCGTAGTCTTTCTTTTTCTCCTTTTCTGTTTGCACCATTGAATAAAGTTGAAAAATATCGTTCCATATAGTCGATGATATCATCTTGGGAACTGGTAGTATATGTTATAGCGAACGCAACTAATGTTGCTATGCGACGTTCATCTGGCATCCTTTTAATGGTTTGAGCTCTAGCAATTGAAGCATACCGGGATAAAACAGATATTCTTCCTATAGGTATTCTAGATATGTTCGTAAGCGACAAATAACTCGTCACCTATAATAATAATTAAAATAATGTAATAATACTCCTATGATGATGAGGAGGT
>NZ_JBNMNU010000148.1:0-10650 GCF_051278035.1 Clostridium sp. | reverse complement strand
AAGTTGAAGACGGACAATTAACTATAATAAATGTTAATAAAGATTCTAAAATAAAAGTTGTTTTAGGTACTAAAACTTATAATGTTATATATTTAAAAAAATAATATAGAATTACAAAAAAAATGCGCAATGTAATTAATTTGTATTTTACTATAGGAGGGCAATTATGAAGGAAGATGTAAAGAAAGCTAAATTACAGTTATATTTAAATGATGAACATGAAGATTCACATGCCACTTCAAAAAAAGAGTTTTATCAAGATGAATTAGAATTACTTCCAGAGATGAATGAAGGTGATATAAATATAAATACTACATACGTATTTGATTTAGGCGATAAAATGGAAGTGGGGGTCTATTTTAGGAATGGTCTTTCTAAAGCAATTAATTTTGATAAAGTACCTCTTAAAATACTGAATTCTAAAGATGAAGTTGTTGCAAATCAAATTTTTGAGCTTCGAGAAATAGGTGACATACCAGCTTTTTCAGCAGTACCTTATAAACTTTATTATAATAAAGAAAATGTATTTACTGATATAATAGCAATGCAGGATGGATGGCATATAGTTTTTGATACAAATATAAAAGCATATAATTCTATTAAAATTGAATTTGAAAATGTACCTAATGAACCTGAGTTTAATAAGTTGCATAAATATTTGGACAAGCTGCCACCTATGTCTTCAGGAAATATCAGTATCTCATTATATGAAATTCAAAAGAGCAACAATGGAGAACTGGCGATAGCATTAATAATAAGAAATGCGGCAGCTAAAAAGATAAAGGTAGAGAAAATACCTATTACTATTAAAAACAATGAAAATGATAAAATAGTGTCCATTGGTACTTTTAATACTGCTGATTTGGAAATTGAGTCACTAAAGGCGAGATTTTTTAAATTATCATTTAAAGCAGATCAACTCTTAGAGTCGGATTTTAGTGTAGCTAATCTATCTGTATATTTTAACGAATAATTATAGATAAATTATAACATTTAAAGTTTAGAAAAAAAAGATGCAAAAAAATGGACAGTATGAAATATACTGTCCATTTTTTTCTTATTTTGATGTAACAACTAGTAATACATCTTTACCTGATTTCTGAACTATAATATTTGCTATATGTTCATCTTTTTCGGAAAAAATGCTATTATATTTTGCTGATTTTGTAATAGTCCAACCATCTTTTTTTAAAACATTTTCATAATATTCATATACCTTGGTATCTGTGATATCTTTTAAAGTGTACCTCATAGTAGCAAGTGGTGCTTTTTTAGTTGCAGCTACGAATTCTGTTGGTTCCACTCCATTGTATGATGGAAGGTATGCTAATTTAGTAGTATAAGTTATCTTAATATCCTTAGTGGCAGCGTTATCATCGGTAGTAGGACTTTTAGCCCCACATGCAACGAAGAATATTGATATAACTAATAGCATGGTTATGTATAAATTTTTTTTCAAAAAAATCACCTCTATAGAATTCTAATTAAAACTGGCGGTAATGTCAAGTTTTTAATAGTGTTAATTACTCGAGTAGGATTGAGTAGACCTATTTTTTCCGCGAATTATGTCGAATTCTTGGATTTATGATGAAATGGATTTTAAATAAAGGGTTAAGATTTCAGCTGACGTTACTATAACTAAACAATAATAATGAGAGAAGGGCAGACAGCACCTACTGAAATACCTACTACAATAGATACTTTAGATGTATCTGAAATTTATATTAGCTCAACTAAGCTTGCAAAGACTGGAACAAACACAGCTACATTCAAATACAAAGTACTAAATAGCTTTGGTAAAAATATTACAAAGACACTTCCAGATTCACAGATAATAATTTCTAAATCTATAGATTCAACAATAGATTTAGACCCATGAACAACTGGAACATCAACGCTTTATAGAACTCAGTCTGAAAAGCGAGTAATTAATAAAATCAGTATAATATCAAGTAAGTTAACTTATAGTGATAGTGTTGAAGTGCCAATTGGGTATGGATTGTATGAAGTATATGATCAATATGGTAATGATATTACTAATGGATTGCCGCTTGATAGTAATTTAGAATTCAAATCTCAAGTTGGGATTGCAACAGGTAAGAATGGTTTACTTGCAGTAAGATATTTAAAAGGTGAGGATTTAACTTTGCTTGGAACAGACACAATAACCGCAACTGATACAATCAATGGGGTTTCAACGAGTGTTACACTGCCATTTATAGATAATAGTA
Source organism: Clostridium sp. (assembly GCF_051278035.1). Taxonomy (GTDB): domain Bacteria; phylum Bacillota; class Clostridia; order Clostridiales; family Clostridiaceae; genus Clostridium_AD. Next base: position 8,419 of record NZ_JBNMNU010000148.1, on the reverse strand, counting down.
AATAAAAGATTATTGTAAAAACATAAACTTTAAAGATGTATGAAAACAAACAGATATTGTTTGCTTTCATACATTTTTTTATTGTATAATTAGCATTATTAAGTAAATTGTGTTAATCAATGAATATATTTCTAAGAAATGAGGAATTCATGATGAAATGGATTTTAAATAAAGGGTTAAGATTTCAGCTGACTTTAGTATTATTTTTAGCTTTAAGTGTACCAACAGCAGTTTTGGTATGGAACGTGTCTCTACCATCAAACATGAGTGACGCAGTTAGGTCAATGCAGGAAGATAAATCAAGAAATTTCTTGGAATATATAGATGAGACTATTGATAAGGAGCAAATTTCAAATTTAAATAATACAGAAAGTGTTATTTCATCAAGTCTTAAACCTTTATCAAGGACTGTACGTGATACAAGAATCGGCATATATGTAGCCACGAGTAAAAAACGGTACACCTACGGAAAAATGGTGGATAGAAGACATGATAGATTAAATGAAGAAATAAATTATGAGGATATTGAAAAAGGTATTGATGCGAGTTTAAAAAAAGTTATAGAAAGAAAAGCCGATGGGGTAGACTACATAGAAGTAGACGGAAGAGAGATTCAAAGATACTTTCATCCCATAGCACTAAATGATAAGGTTATTGCTGTAGCCTGGAGTGACAATTTTCTTCCGCCAGAGCTTAATACTAATAAAAAGATATTAATCTCACTTATGTTTATATTTCCTTTAGGACTCGTCATAAGTCTTCTACTACTACTAGCTATTATTAAAAATCAAAGTAATAGTATAAAAAAAATCAAAGATGGTCTTGAAGCTATGCCGGGTGATCTTTCAAGTAGAATAGGTGACATGGGTGGAGATATAGGTAAGGTTGTTGATTCTATAAACATAATGGCAGAGACTCTACAAAAGAAAGAAAAGATAGAAGAGAATTTAGCTAGATCTGAAAAGCTCGCTTCTCTAGGACATCTGATATCGGGTGTAGCCCATGAAATAAGAAATCCATTAGGCATAATACGAGGCACTGTTCAACTCATGGAAAGAGATTTTAAAGGTGATGAAAGATTAACGGAATATGTAAGGATAGTTAAAGAACAATCAGATAGGGAGAGCAAGGTAATACAGGAGCTGCTTGACTATGCAAGGCCGTCAAAACAGATCCTTATGAATATGGACATAAATGTGCTTATTAGAAGCGTTCTTTCTTTTACAAATAAGTATATACAAGAGAATCATGTTTGTCTTAAAACTGAATACGGAGAGAAAATACCCTTAGTGAACATAGATTGTGACAAGATAAAGCAAGTATTTGTTAACATAATAATCAATGCTTGCGAGGCAATGGAGGATGGAGGAGCCCTTACCATAAGAACTAGAGGTGAGAGTGGCTTTATAGTGTGCATATTTTGTGATACGGGCGCAGGTATGGATGAAACTCAGATGAAGAATATATTTGACCCTTATTATACTACGAAGTCGAAGGGTACAGGCCTTGGACTTTCAATAAGTAATGGGATAATTGAACTACACGGTGGAAATATTGAAGTTCACAGCAAAAAAGATGAAGGTTCAGAGTTTATTATAAAGTTACCGTGCGTTTAAAAGGAGGGTGGAAATATTGGGTAGGATTTTAGTAATTGATGATGAAGAGTATATAGGATGGATTATACAAAAGGCCTTTGAAAATACTGAGAATCAGGTCTATGCAGTATTGGATGGAAAGGCAGGAATAATTGAAGTACATAAGCAAAGCTTTGATGTGGTATTCTTAGATTTAAGGCTGAAAGATATGGATGGAATGGTTGTTCTTGAAGAATTAAAAAGAATACAGAAAGATATAGCAGTTATAATAATTACGGCCCATGGAAGTATTGATACAGCTATTGAGAGTATGAAAAAAGGGGCCTATGACTATATAACAAAACCTTTTGACCTGGATGAGCTAATGCTTCAAGCAGAAAAGGCTATGGAAGTAAATAGACTCAAAGGTGAGGTTAATTACTTAAGGGATGAAGAGGCCAAAAGGCTTAGAATTGAAGATTTTACAAGTAAAAATGAAAAACTTAGTCTGATTTATGAGTCAATAGGTCAAGTAGCAAATACTACAGCTACAGTTTTAATAACAGGAGAAAATGGCAGCGGAAAGGAACTAATGGCAAGAAAAATACATCAATTAAGTGACCGCTCAAACCAGCCTTTTATTATAGTAAGTTGTGGAACTCTATCAGATAATTTAGCAGAAGGTGATGTCTTTGGATATGAGAAAGGTGCTTATGGTAGCACGGATGAAAGAAAGCTTGGTAAACTTGAACTTGCAAGTAGGGGGACAATATTTCTTGATGATGTAGGCGAGATGAGCCCTAATATGCAGGTGAAGTTTTTAAAATTACTTGAAGAAAAAGAAATTCAAAGACTCGGTGGAAGGAAGAATTTGAAAATTGATGTGAGAGTTATTGCTGCAACAAATAAAAAATTAATAGAGGCTACTTTAAGTGGTGATTTTAGAGAGGACTTTTACTATAAATTAAATGTGGTGCCTATTGAGATTCCGCCTCTAAGGGACAGAAAAGAAGACATAGGTGATCTTTTAGAATTATTTATTAAAAAATATGATATTTATAGAAAAATAAAGGGATTTACAGCTGAGGCCATGAAACTTCTTAAAAATTATCATTGGCCAGGTAATATACGTGAACTTGAAAATGTTATGGAGAGAATTGTTATAATAGCAAAAGAACCATTTATTAAGGCGTCAGACCTTCCAGTAGAAATTCTAGGTAAAAAGAAAAAGTCAAAAGGGGCTATTATTCATTTCCCAGAGGAAGGTATCAATCTTGAAAATGTAGAGCGAGATCTTATTATAAAAGCTTTAAACATGAGTAATTATAACCAAAGTAAAACAGCGGGACTACTAGGAATTACAAGGTCAGCATTGATTTATAGGATGCAAAAATATAATATAAATTAATGATTAATATATAACTATAATTAACGTGAATGGAAGGTGAATTAATTGAAATTAGATTTAATGGGAAAGATTAAAGGTTTAAAGTTTAAAGAGATACTTAAAAAGATAACAGTTAAAAAGGTGATTACTGTCGTAGTTTTAGCGGTGGCTTTATTTGCAGGATTCAAAAGCAGTTTTATACAAAATAAATTCTTCGCAAAGAAGGAAGTAATAGATCAAAACACAATTGATGCGAAAAAAGGAAATTTAATGGTGTTAGTATCAGGTTCAGGTCCTATAAGCTTTACAAACAGTAGTGAAATTTATTCGAAAATTGGGGCTACAGTTACAAAGGTTAATTATAAAGAAGGCGATACAGTAAAAGCTGGGGATATACTATATGAACTCGATGATTCTGATGCACAGACTTCAGCTAATTCAGATTTAAATAGTTTTAAACAAAATCAAATATCAGCGAGTTCTAGTGACGACGCAGTAAATGATTTAACGATTAAAGCTCCTTTTGCAGGAGTTGTTAGTGATATTGTAGTAAAACAAGGTGATACGGTTTCAAAGGAAGGTACAGTTTTTACTATAGCAGATACTTCAAAGCTTAAGGTACTCTTAACCTATAATGCTTCAGCTGCTGGTAAAATAGCAATAGGACAAACTGCTGTGGTGAATTTAACTTCACTTATGCAGTCTGTAAACGGAACTGTAACCTATATAAGTAATGTTACTACTTCAACTAGCGCTGGTGGAACGTTATACACAGTGGAAATTCAAATTAATAATCCAGGTGCTGTTATAGAAGGAATGACTGCAACTGCAGATATTTCAGCTAAAGAGGGTGAGATATCAAGTACTGGCTCCGCAGAACTTAATTATATAAAAAAACAGCTGGTTACTAGTCTAACAGGCGGAACAGTCGCAAGCATCAATGTTAAACAAAGTCAAAAGGTTGGATCCGGACAAGCACTTATAAAAATGAATAATGATGAAATTACTCGCGCTAAACAAAACTCGGATTTACAATTAGAAAATGCACGATTACAGATGACGTTAAAAGATAAACAACTTGATGATTATAAAATAATCGCTCCTATTGATGGAGTAATAACAATGATCAGTAATAAAGTTGGCGATACCATTAAAGCAGGAGATGCGCTATCTAATGTTTCCGATCCAACGCAAATGCAGTTTGAAATACCTGTAGATGAACTAGATATAGCTAAGTTTCAGGTTGGACAGAAGACAAACATAACTGTAGACGCACTACCTGACACTACAAAAACTCCTGTTAATGGAGAGATTGCAAAAATTGCAGTAACTGGCGAATCAGAAAATGGAGTTACTAATTTTGTAGTAACTGTTAAAATTAATGATAACCTAGATAAGCTTAAGGGTGGAATGAATGCAAATGGTGAAGTTGAGGTATCAAACAGAGAGAATGTGTTGTATGTACCAATAGAGGCAATAACTACAGTTGATGAAAAAAGCTTTGTATACACTAAGGCAGCTGGTGCAAGGGCAGCAAAGACTGGATCTAAAACAGGTGATACTAGTGACAAAGCAGCTTCAATGAAAAATAGTGCTGCAAATAGTGAAGGGGAAAGTTATTATGCCGGCTCAATACGAACTGAAGTACAACTTGGTTTAAATAATGATACCTCAATTGAAATTACTAGTGGATTAAAGGAAGGGGATGTGATTGTTTTACCAGAAACTACGGCTGCATCTACTGTCAAAAGTAGTTCCGGCGGAGGTATGGGCGGCGGACGACCAGGAGGTGAATTTTAATGATTCAAATAACTGATCTGTCCAAGATATATAGAATGGGTGATAATAAAGTAACTGCATTAAATAAGATAAATTTGCATATAAGTTTACAAGAGTTTGTTGCTGTAGTTGGGCCTTCGGGATCAGGTAAATCTACTCTTATGAATATGCTCGGCTGCTTAGATGTTCCGACTTTGGGAAGTTACAAATTGGATGGCCAAGAAATAAGTAAACTGAAGGATGATAAGCTAGCGGAAATAAGAAACTTCAAAATTGGATTCATATTTCAAAAGTTTAATTTACTTCCAAAGCTTTCAGCCCTAGAAAATGTTGAGCTTCCACTGGTTTACCAAGGGGTTCACAATAAGGAAGCCAAGCAAAGAGCAATGGAATCCCTAGCCACAGTTGGATTAAAAGAAAGAATGCACCATAGACCTACTGAACTTTCAGGAGGTCAGCAGCAAAGAGTAGCTATTGCTAGAGCATTAGTTACAAAACCACCAGTACTTCTTGCGGATGAGCCTACTGGGGCATTAGACAGTAAAACTGGAATAGAAGTTATGAACATGCTCAAAGAACTTAATTCCAATGGTCATACAATAATCTTAATAACCCATGATAACGACCTTGCAGCAGAGGCAAAGCGTATTATAAGAATTTCAGATGGAGAAATCACTGAGGATAAGGAGATGGCACGGTGAAATTTATTCAAGCTTATAAAATGGCTATAAAGAGTATAGTAGCAAATAAGGTAAGGTCTTTTCTCACTATGCTAGGAGTTATCATTGGTGTGGGGTCAGTAATTATTGCCGTTGGCGTTGCACAGGGGAGTACTGCTAGTATAACTGATTCACTTTCTGGACTTGGTACAAATTTAGTGAATATAAATATAGTGGGAAGAGGCAGTAACAGAAATGTTACTTATGATGAGTTAAAAAAGCTCCAGGGCGAGAATAGCGAGATAATTTCTAAAATCGCTCCTCAGGCTTCAAGTAATAATGTAGTAAAAGTAGGGAGTTTAAGTCGAAGCACCACAGTACTAGGCACAAGTCCTGAGTATGCAGGCATTAGTAGCATTACAGTACAAGAGGGTAGGTTTTTGCTTCAATTGGATCTTGATTATAACCAAAAGATAGCAGTTATAGGGACTGCAGTTGTCAATGATGTCTTTAAAGGACAAAGTCCAATAGGGAAGATAATGAAAATAACAGGTCAGCAGTTCAAGGTTGTTGGAGTTCTTACACAAACTGCAGATGGAGTTGATTCATCTACTGATGATAGAGTTATTATACCTATAAGTGTTGCAACAAGGCTCAATAAATCGGCAATAATAAAAAGCTTTCAAGCGGAGGCAGTAAGTGCTGATACTGTGGATCAATCGGTTACAATTTTAACTGCATTTTTGACTAAAATTTATAGGGATGATGACGCATTTAGAGTTACAAATATGGCAGCAATACTAACCACACTTAATACAATTACATCAACCCTTACGGTAGTCCTTGCAGGTATTGCAAGTATATCACTTGTGGTAGGTGGAATAGGCATAATGAACATTATGCTAGTATCAGTAACAGAGCGAACAAGAGAAATAGGAGTTAGAAAGGCAATTGGCGCAAAAAAAGGTAATATATTAACTCAATTTTTAATTGAATCCTTAGTGGTTACAGGCCTTGGGGGAATAATGGGAGTAATTATTGGCGTCAGTACTATACATTTTGTTATAGGCGGTCTTGGAATCGTGCCGGAAGTATATTCAATTCCATGGATTTTGTTATCGTTTGGTATTTCACTTTTAATTGGAGTGGTTTTTGGAATGTATCCAGCCAACAAAGCAGCAAATTTAAATCCAATAGATGCGCTAGCATATGAATAAAAGAAGGAAAAAAAGCAAAAAAGGGGTCAGACCCCTGGGAAAATATTCAAAAAGGATGGTGTATTAAATGAAATTTAAAAAAGTAGGTTTAAGTTTAATGCTTGCAGGTGTAATGATGTTTTCAACTGTAAGTTCAACAATGGTTTTTGCAAGCGCAAGACCAATAAGCTACTCAGGTTCAATGGAAAAGATGCAACAATTAAAGGTTATAGAGAAGCCAATTAAGAGTGAGGACGAATTGGTGACTAGAGGACAACTCGTAAAAGCTATAGCAATAGCTGATGGATTAACTTCTACAGCTACAAATTTAAATGGTACAACAATTTTCCCTGATATTGCTTCGAATAGTGATCTTAGTGGATATGTTAATGGAGTGGTGGGCGTAGGTCTAATGTTTGGAACACCAGATGGCAATTTCCATCCAGAGAAGTACGTTACAATGGCTGAGATAGATACAATTATGGTGAGGCTCCTTGGATATACAGATACTGACCCAGAACTAGCAAAATTGCAATGGCCTAACAATTATATTCAGCAGGCTTATAAATTAGAATTAACTACTGATATAGCTGCGAGAAAAAATGATAAGTTAACATATAAAGTAGCAGCAGTATTGTTTGATAGGCTTTTTAGTACCTTAATTAAGGGTTCTCAAACTGAATATTTTTCTGATAAATATTTTAGTGATGAATATTTAAATACGGACATTACAGGTACATTAAAAGAAGTTAAAGTGGTTGGAAACTCAAAAACTTCAGATAATCTTTTAGATAATCAAGTTTATCTTGAAGGTCAAGGACTTACAAGTTTAACAAAATATACAGTAAATAGTAATGCTGGGGACATTGAACTTGGAGTGAAATATAAACTTTATATTGATGGAGCTACTATTACAAAAGTAAGCGTAACAGAGAATTCTACAGAAAATTATGCTGTAACAAGCGTATCATCTTCATTAATAACTTATACCGATGTAAGTGGTGTGGCTCAAACTATGACGCTACCAAAGGCTGATTTATATTATTATCATGGAGAATATGTAGATTACGAAGTTGCAGCTAAAGCTATAAGAGCATATTCTTCAATTATTCTAACAAAGAAGAGCGACAATTCAGGTTATGATTATGGGGTTATAGTTGATGCTAATTTTGGTGCACCGCAGATCTATAAAAATGATAATGTTAAACTTCTAGAGCAACTTAAGACTACAAAGTATTCTCATATTTATAGAGGTGCAAATATTCAAGAATCGGATCTAAATATTTATGATGTAGTTTATTTTGTATCAGATATTTGGGAGAAAAACACTTTCGTTTATGTAAATGATAATATTGAGATTGGAACCATTAAAGCATTCTCACCAGATATGCTGAATCCAACTAAACTTACAATGAACGATAAACAATTTGAATTTAGTAAATATTTCAACAAGGCTAGACTTAACAATTATGATGGCGATATCTCAAACTTTTTAACTAATGTTAATGTTGATGATTTTGTAACTTTAATTTTAGGTGTTGATGGTAAGATAGTAGATATTTACTAAGGCGGTAGGGGGGTCAGACCCCTGGGTGAATATGGAATATGTATTCTATATTGAATACTATTTAAAGTTAAAAATAAGCGCTAAAAAGGCTTTTCCCGACTTAAATGTTTGGAAAAGTTTTTTTATTGTTAAAACATATCAACTTTACCATTTATTTAATTAATAGTATAAAGTATAATTACAAGTAATCGATAATTTGTATGTAGAGGAGCTTTAAGAAAAATTAATTGAAACGTTTTGAAACAAAGCATATGATA
>NZ_JBNMNU010000147.1:0-10754 GCF_051278035.1 Clostridium sp. | reverse complement strand
ATTCATCTAGATGCAAGAATTAAGGTTTCAGGTTTTAGTATTTTAATTTTATTATAGTAGCTGTTTGATAATTAAATATTTTTTTAAAAAGTTCCTGAATCTTGTAGGCTTGTTTGCTATGCCTATTTTTATTCCTAACTACTCTCTGAACATAAAATTTATAGCGCTATAATGATTCTATACAAATTTAAGTTTTACATATTAGTTTCCGTGACTACTCAGCATATATTTCACCGAAAGAATCTGTGGTATATGCTCCACTTCCCATGCTATTGTGGCTAGTTTTGCACTAGAAGATGCATTAAAAATAACACCTAAAGATAATGACGTTAAAATTAGAAATTTTATGCACGGTTGTGACTTTTTGCAAAATGCCATAAGACAAACTTGCCTTTATGTTTTTCCTGATTTTGTAAATATAAATCCATCTGAACCCTCATTAAACTCAGGCTTTAGACTTGACAAAAAAAGCACAGAAAAACTGAGGGAAGATTATATTAATGCACTTAAATTCAGCCGTATCACTCATGATATGTTAGCTATTTTAGGTGGGAAAGCACCCCATACTCATGGTGTTTTTGTTGGTGGCACTACTGCAAATATAACTGCATCTACAGTAATAAGGCTTAAATCTATGCTTTTGGGCGTACATGAATTTATCTCTAAAGACATGGCCAACGCTATATATATTATTTAAAATATTACAATGAATATTTTAAACTTGGCAAAGAAACAGATAACCTTTTAACTTTCGGGCTATTTAGTGATTTGCAAGCTAAAGACTTAGTATATGTCAATCCTTCTGTATCTATTAATGGGGTAAAATCAAATCTAGATATGAGTAAAATATCGGAAAGCGTATATTCTTCTTGGTATAGTGATGGGAAAGTAGATTTAAATAAACCTAATGCATATACCTTTATAAAAGCTCCAAGATATGAAGGAGCCGTTGTTCAAGTAGGTCCTATAGCTCGTATGATTTTGTCTGGTAATTATGAAAATAAAATATCTACTATGGATAGATTAATTACTCGTGTACTAGAAGCAAAAATAATTAGTGAAACTATGCTTAAGCTATTAGATTCTATTCTACCTATTAATACTTCTCAAGAGCAATATATTGTACCCAAAACTGCAAAGGGGATAGGAGCTGTTGATGCCACTCGTGGTGCTTTAGCTCACTTTATTTCAATAGAAAATAGTGTTATAGAAAACTATGATATAATAACCCCTTCTGCTTGGAACCTTTCTCCAATAGATGAGCACTCAAAGCCAGGAGCCTTAGAAAAGGCTTTAATTGGCACTCATATAGAAAACATAAAAGATCCTGTTGAAATAGGACGTATAGTCCGTTCCTTTGATCCATGTGTATCTTGTGCTACCCATGTAGTTACAGAGCATAATGAACCTTTTTATATGGAGATAATATAAATTATGCATGAATTATCAATAATGGAAAATACCATGAAGATAATTTTAGAAAAAGCTAATGAGAATAAATTAAAAATAGTAACAAAAGTTACTCTAAAAATAGGTGAACTCTGCGGCGTTATGGATGATTCACTAAATTTTGCTTTTGAGATATGCCGTAAAGATACTTTGGCTTTCGGCGCTGAACTTTGCATTGATAAAATAAATGCTATAGCATTTTGTGAATGTTGCTTGATTAAGTATAAAATAGAACATTATCATAAGTTATGCCCGCTTTGCCAAAAACCATCATTTAAAATTATAAATGGTTATGAAATGTATATAGACTTAATTGAAGGAGATTAAAATTATGAGTGAAATAAAAATACTGGTGGATATGTTAAATACTAACGATGAAGTAGCATTAGAAAATAAAGAACAGTTTGATTCTTTAAATACATTTGTTATTAACTTAATGAGTTCGCCTGGCTCTGGTAAAACATCTATACTTGAAAGATTAATACAAAAACTTAAACCTCATTTTAATTTAGCAGTAATAGAGGGTGATATTTATACTACAAAAGATGCAGAAAGAATTGAAGCACAGGGCATCCCAGTAGTTCAAATTAACACTGCCGGTGCTTGCCATTTAGATGGAAATATGATTAATAGAGCATTACTTAATTTTGATTTAAGAACACTCGACCTTATAATAATTGAAAATGTAGGAAATTTAGTGTGCCCTGCTGAATTTTCCGTTGGAGAAGATATAAAACTTTCTGTCCTTAGTGTTAGTGAAGGTAATGATAAGCCTTTAAAATATCCATTAATGTTTGAAAGAAGTGCTGCAGTGATTTTAAATAAAACAGATTTAATCCCTTACACTAATTTTAATAAATCAGAATTTTATGTTGATATTAAAAGTGTTAATCCGCGTATTGAAGTTTTTGAAACCTCCTGCACTAAGAATGAAGGCATGGATGCCTTAAGTAAATATGTTATTGATATAGTGAATCATAAAAAATCTAATCACAAAAATAATTATGAATAAAAAAGTTATAGCCCTTGGCAATAGGCTAATGATGGATGATAAAATTGCATTATTAGTCTCTGAAAATTTACTAAAGGTATTTACGGATAATAATATTGAAGTAATTATTGGTGAAACAGATGTTGACTATTGTTTATCTAAATTAAATTGTGAAGATGAGTTTTATATTATTGACTCCACTTATTTTGGAGATGTAGCCGGAACCATAACGACAAGGCCCTTAAGTGATATAAAAAAAGCTTATAAATACCAAAAACAAGCTCATTCACTAAATTTGTTAGATTTAATTAACATCTATAATATTAATGTTAAAGGTTATTTTATTGGAATTGAAATACAATCAATAGAAATAGGTTATGATATAAGTGATGAGCTGCAGGTGAATTTTCAGTCTATCTGCAGTGAAATACTTAAATTCATAGTTTAAAACTATACAATGGTGAATTGGTGTAAATACTATCAGTTGCATGTTATTGTTGAAACAGGGGCAAATTTGGGCGTGATATGGCGCTTATATTAGTTTTGATTTTTTGTTAAGTCATAAATATAACTATTTAGACAGAATAATGTATGTTTTGATATTATTTTGATTTTAATTTTCATTTTTTGCTAATTTAATATAAGTCATATACAAATTATAGATGTTTATGGAAGGATGTTTTTGAATGAAAGCACACAACAAAGATATTGGTGCACTTGGTGAGGATATAGCAGAAACTCATTTAAAAAATGTGGGATACGTGATTAAAGACAAAAATTTCAGATGTAAATGTGGAGAAATAGACTTAATAGCCGTAAATAATGATTATATTTGCTTTATAGAAGTGAAAACCAGATATGGTACAAAATTTGGGTTTCCGGCAGAGTCAGTCAATTATGCTAAGCAGAAAAAAATCTACAAAACAGCGCAGGTATACATTTCCTACAAAAATATTGCTGACTCTAATTTTAGATTTGATGTTATAGAAGTTCTACTAAATAACGATAACAATGATTTTTTAGTTAATCATATCGAAGACGCTTTTCAATTATAATTCTAATATGTTTTTAAGGAAACTTTTTCTATGTATTGGGATAGCACCATATTTTTTTATTGCACTAACATGCTGCTCTGTACCATAACCAACATTTTTATCAAACCCATAATTCGGATATTCATTATTATACTGTAACATCAGTTCATCTCTATATACCTTTGCGATAATAGAAGCGCAAGCTATGCTTATACTTTTTGTATCGCCTTTTATTGCAAACTCATTTAAACCCACATAATTTTTGATTTTATATCCATCAGATAGAACTATATCTGGTTTAATGGAAACTTCATTACAGCAATCTAAAAACACTTGATTATTACACCACCCAATACCCTTTTCATCAATCTGGTTATTATCAATAGCAATAATTTTATAGGCTAAAGCCTTTTCTTTAATAATCTTGGATAATTCGGATCGAACAGAGATTGATAATTTTTTGGAATCGTTAGCTCTAAGAATTAAATCTTTATCGTCCTTTATATTTAAATCTAATATTACGGCTGCTGCCACTATTGGTCCTGCTAGCGGCCCCCTACCAACCTCATCCACTCCTGCTAAATATTTATGATTTCCGAAACTTCTATCAAAGTCATACATTTTTTTTACTCTCTGAATCTCTTTTTCTTTGTTCTCGAACATTTTAAACATTTTACTGCCTAATTTTTGTACAGTTTTTCTATTGTCATTCAAAAGCATATTCATCAGACTTTTCATATCATTATCTGACCTATCATTTTTCGTATTTTCTATTGTTTTTATATGTTCACATATTTCTTTATAATTCATATTTAAAAAATCCATGTGTTTCTCCATAATATTTTCTCCTTAATACTCCATAATTTTTATTAATAATTTTTATTAATTTATAAATAAAAGCAACCTTCTGGTATTTGTCTTAGAACCCAATTATTAATTGTTATCTATCCACAATCAGAAAGTTGCTTATTTAATAAAACTAAAAACTACATATGATTATATACACTTAATAATCGTCTGGTCTTTCTAGGGATATAGAACCTAATTTCCCACCTCTAAATTCATCTAAAAGCATAACTGCTATTCTATTATAGTCAATGTTGCCACCAGAAATTACAGCCCCTCTTTTCTTCCCTATATTGTCCATATTATCTATAGCTTCTTCCATAATTTCTGGAAGTTTATATCTTTCCATTAATCTTTGTGGATTAACAACTTGAAGCCTTTCTACTAGTCTAAGAGCTAATTCCTCTATATCCATAACTTCATCTTTTATGGCTCCTGTAAAGGCCAAATTAAGTCCAACAACTTGATCTTCAAATTTAGGCCATAACACTCCCGGAGTATCCATAAGTTCTATTCCGATGCTAGTCTTAATCCATTGCTTGCTTTTTGTAACACCGGGTTTATCACCAGTTTTAGCACTGTGGTTTTTAGCCAATTTATTTATCAAAGAAGATTTACCCACATTAGGTATACCAACTACCATAACTCGTGTAACTATATTAACCAATCCTTTTTTTCTTTGCCTATCTTGCTTTTCTTTTAATAATTCATCAAGGGTAGTCTTTATACTTTTTAAACCCCCACCTGTAAGGCTATTTACAGATAATGGTTTTACCGTATCAGTTGTAAGTTTTTGTATCCATTCTTTAGTTACTTTATCTTCAGCTAAATCACTTTTGTTTAATAAAATAACTCTTGGCTTATCTTTGCAGATCTCGTCAATTTGTGGATTTGCACTTGAGTTTACAATTCTTGCATCTCTCATTTCTATTACGGCGTCAACAAGTTTTAAACTCTCTTGAATTTGTCTTCTAGTCTTAGCCATATGTCCTGGAAACCAATTTATGGTCATGCTCATACTTATCGTATCCTTCCCATTTTATTGAATGGATAAAGCTTTATAACTGCTTTTCCTTCTATAAGATTGAGTTTTACAAACCCAATATCACCACTACGTGAATCACTGCTGAAATTTCTATTATCCCCTAGAACAAAAACCGTATCTAATGGCACCTGAATTTCATCATAGTCACTCATATAATCTTCATTTATATAGTATTCACTTATAGTTTTACCATTTATATATAATATATTATCACTTATTTTAACCGTGTCACCAGCAACTGCTATAACTCTTTTTATTATTCTTTCTCTTATATCAGCTGGATATCTTATTACTACAATATCATTTCGCTTAGGGGACACTATTCTATATGATACTCTTTCAAGTATTAATTTATCATTGCTTTGCAAAGTAGGAACCATAGATTTACCATTTACTGTTACTACTTGAAATGAAAAATTTATGATGAATACAGCACTTACAAGTAAAATCACTATGTATTTTACTGATTCCGAAATTTTCCTTGTCATATATGCACCTACTTAAAAATTCACTAAAATACAAAAAGGGACTTTTCAGTCCCAATTTCGTTATTTTCTCATTCTTTCTTTAACTTTTGCAGACTTACCAACTCTATCTCTTAAGTAGAATAGCTTAGCTCTTCTAACTCTACCAAGTCTTACAATTTCAATTTTTTCAATTACTGGAGCGTTTACTGGGAATGTTTTTTCAACACCAACACCAGATGCAACTCTTCTCACTGTGAAAGTTTCTCTTAAACCGCCGTGTTGTCTTTTAAGAACGGTTCCTTCGAATACTTGGACTCTCTCCTTGTTACCTTCACTAATTTTAATGTGAACTTTAACAGTATCACCCACACCAAAATCTGGTAAATCAGTTCTGATTTGTTCTTGTTCTATCGATCTTATAATATCTAACATGTGCATTCCCTCCTAATATTTTATTGTGACGTTCATGCCCATCAATATAGCAGAGGAGCGTCCGTACTAGCACAAAGTATATTCTATCATAACTATACATATATATCAACATTAAATACCTTTTATTTCATAAGCCTTGCTAAGTAATTTTTTATCTTCCTTCGTAAGTTCAAGTTTTAGAAACATATCTGGTCTTTTTTCTTTAGTTACTAAAAGCGACTGAGTTCTTCTCCACTTCCGTATATTTTCATGATGCCCAGAGGTCAATACTTCTGGAACCTTTTTACCTTCAAAACATTCCGGCCTTGTATATTGAGGATATTCAAGGAGTCCATCATAAAAAGATTCTTCAGTAAAGCTCTCACTACAAGATAACACACCCGGAATTAATCTACAAATACTATCCACTATAGGTATACATGCCATTTCTCCGCCTGTCAAAACATAATCTCCAAGTGAAATTTCCATATCTATATGTTCATAAATTCTCTCATCAATGCCTTCGTAGTGGCCACATAAAAATATCAATTCACTTTCCTTGCATAATGTTTTGGCCATCTCTTGCGTGAAAGTTTTACCTCTTGGTCCTAAAAATATAACCTTTCCACTATTATTTAATTTAACATCATTAATACAGTGAATAATGGGTTGAGTTTGCATTACCATACCTGCCCCACCGCCATAGGGATAATCATCTACTTTTTTATGTTTATTTAATGCATAGTCCCGAATATTGTGAGATGAGATATCCAGTATATTTTTCTCTATAGCTTTACCAATTATACTGCAATTAAATATATCAAACATTTCAGGAAACAGCGTTAAAATATCTATTTTCATTCTGACCAAACACTTACTGGCTTAATTATTATTTCACGTTTATTAATATCTATACTAACAACTATATCTTTAAGCACTGGAATGAGCACTTCTGTATTTCCTTTAACCCAATATACATCATTACCTGGTGTACTAAGTACGTCATATACTTTTCCAAGTTCTTCTCCATCCGTGTCAAAAACACTACAATCTATAAGATCAGCTATATAATAGCTACCCTCTTCAAGTGGAATCGCCTCTTCGCGACTAACCATAAGGACCTTGTTTCTGTAAGTATCCGCTTGCTCTATAGTCTCAATACCTTCAATTTTTAATATTACTTTATTTGATTGAAGTTTACATCCTTCAATTTTTCTGATTTCGCCATCAATGTAAACATTTTTTAATTTCTTGAATCTTTCAAGCGAATCTGTTAATGAAAAAACTTTAACCTCACC
Organism: Clostridium sp.; assembly: GCF_051278035.1. Classification (GTDB taxonomy): domain Bacteria; phylum Bacillota; class Clostridia; order Clostridiales; family Clostridiaceae; genus Clostridium_AD. The sequence goes on along the minus strand of NZ_JBNMNU010000147.1, from coordinate 3,213 downwards.
CTTTAACCCATGTGTTTTACCAATCTGACCCACGCTCATAAAATCTTCCACTTAAAATCCTCCTTGCAAATTGCTTATATTAAAATAAGAGTTAGGCAAAACCTAACTCTTACTTTATTTCAACAACTACTTTTTTATTTTCTTTTACAGCAGCTGCTTTTACAACAGTTCTAATAGCTTTAGCTATTCTACCTTGTTTACCAATAACTTTTCCCATATCCTCATTCGCCACAGATAATTCAAGAACTACCGTGTGCTCATGAGCTACCTCGTTCACTACTACCATTTCAGGTTTATCAACTAAAGACCTTGCCAATACATAAAGTAATTGTTTCATGGAATACTCCTCCATTCATTACTTAAAAACTTTTCTAGTTGACTGCTATTTTGTTAAGTAATCTTTTAACTGTATCAGATGGTTGTGCACCTTTTTTTATCCAACTAGCTGCTTTTTCAGTATCTATTTTAATAGTAGTTGGTTCTGTTGTTGGATTATAATATCCTATTTCTTCGATGAATTTTCCATCTCTAGGAGATCTTGAATCTGCAACTATAACTCTATAAAATGGAGAGTGTTTAGCACCCATTCTTTTTAATCTTATTTTAACTGCCACGTATATCACCTCCTTTAAATGTATATTTAGTTATAACCGAAGTTATATTATTAAAAAGGCATTTTACCAAACATACCTTTTTTACCAGGTTTTTGGGCTCCCTTTGCTTGTTTCATCATTTTTTTCATCATTTCAAAATCTTTTAATAGCTTATTTACTTGTTGCACCAAAGTGCCCGATCCATTAGCAATTCGCTTCTTTCTAGATGAAGAGCCCTTGATCAAACTAGGCTGTTTTTTTTCTGCAACAGTCATTGACCTTATTATAGCTTCAACTTTTCCCATCTCTTTTTCACTCTGAGATAAATCTACACCCTGTAAATCTTTTTTATTAGCACCTGGCATCATTTCAACTAATTTATTCAATGGTCCAAGTTTCTTTATTTGTTGCATTGAGGCTAAAAAGTCATCCAAATTAAATTCCTGAGACATCATTCTGTTTCCAAGTTCTTTTGCCTCATCCTCATTTATGGACTCCTGCGCTTTTTCGATTAATGAGAGTACATCACCCATACCAAGTATTCTTGAAGCCATTCTATCCGGGTAAAAAACTTCTAAATCGCTCATTTTTTCACCAACACCAACAAATTTTATTGATTTGCCAGTTATTGTTTTAATAGAAAGTGCAGCCCCACCTCTTGTATCTCCATCTAACTTAGTCAAGATCACACCAGTTATGTCTAGCTGTGAATTAAAGCTCTCAGCTACATTAACTGCATCCTGCCCGGTCATCGAGTCTACAACAAGCATTGTTTCACTTGGCTGCATGCACTCTTTTATATTTTGAAGTTCCTCCATTAGATTTTCATCTATATGAAGTCTTCCTGCCGTATCAATTATAATTATATTATTACCATTTTCCTTCGCAAAGGCTAAGGATGCTTTTGCGATATCTACAGGGTTTACCTTGTCTCCCATAGTAAACACTGGGACATCAATTTGTTTTCCTACTACCTGAAGCTGCTTAATTGCAGCTGGCCTATAAACATCACAGGCAACTAATAAAGGTTTTTTGTTTTTTCTTTTAAGTGAAAGCGCGAGTTTTCCGCCCATTGTCGTTTTACCGGCACCTTGAAGACCCACAAGCATTATAACTGTTATTCCATTTATAGAAAACTCTAATTTACTTTCTGAATTACCCATTAAACTTGTTAACTCATCATTAACAATTTTTATAACTTGTTGTCCAGGTGTTAAGCTTTGCATTACTCCATTGCCTAGACATTTTTCACTAACATTTTTCACAAAATCCTTAACTACTTTATAATTAACATCAGCTTCAAATAATGCTAGTTTTACTTCTCTCATAGCATCTTTGATATCTTTTTCAGAAAGCTTACCCTTACCTTTTAATTTTTTCATGGTATCTTGTAACTTAGAAGATAGTCCTTCAAAAGCCATAATAAACCTCCTAAATGTTCTCAATTATTTGGTTTTTTATATCATATATAATCCGATTCATTTTGTCATCTTCTATATTAATCTGTAATTTATCTAATTCTGCTATAATGTTTTCAGATATTTCTTTCATTTTATGGGCTTTATTTGATAAATTTAATTTTTGCTCATATACTAAAAGTAATTTTTCGCATGTTTTAATAGTATCATGAATAGCTTGCCTACTCGTCTTATTAATTTCTGCTATCTCTGATAGTGATAAATCATTATTAAAATACAAATCCATTATATCACTTTGCTTTTCAGTAAGTAATTCACTATAGAAATCAAATAATAAAGAAATTTCAAATCTTTTTTCCATTTCATCACCCTACTCACAAATAATATAATATCAGAGTTTATATGCGGTGTCAAGTAATTTTACTTAACAGCTTATTTATTTTATATAAGCGATATTTTGATTTGTATTTTAAAATAGTGCTTCTACAAATCCACGCGCATCAAATTCTTGTAAATCTTCTATACCTTCACCAATACCTATATATACAACAGGTATATTCAGTTGTTTTTTTATAGATATTACAATTCCACCTTTGGCGGTGCCATCTAACTTGGTTAGTATTATACCATCTATAGTACACACTTCCATAAATTGCTTTGCTTGTTGCACACCATTTTGCCCTGTTGTAGCGTCAAGTACTAAGAGCGTTTCCATATGAGCCTCACTGTACTCCCTTTTAATCACCCTATTTATTTTTGCCAGTTCATCCATGAGATTTTTTTTATTGTGAAGTCTACCTGCCGTATCGCAAATTAACACATCAACTTTTCTTGCTTTGGCTGCTTGAACAGCATCAAAAACCACAGCAGCAGGATCTGATCCTTCTTGCTGTTTTACGAGTTCCACACCTGCTCTATTGCCCCAAACATCTAGTTGGTCGATAGCAGCGGCTCTAAAAGTATCTGCTGCTGCAATCAGCACTTTATATTTTTCGTTTTTTAGCTTTGCCGCAATTTTACCAATACAAGTAGTTTTACCAACGCCATTAACACCAATTATGAGTAACACCTTAGGAATCTCTATATGTTTTACTTCCGCTTCGTCTTTAACTAATATAGTCATTATAACTTCTCTTAAACAAGGCAAGATTTCTGAAGGTTCCTTTATTTTATCATCCTTCACCTTTTTTTTAAGCTTTTCG
>NZ_JBNMNU010000146.1:0-10865 GCF_051278035.1 Clostridium sp. | reverse complement strand
TACAGAAGAGGGTATATTGCTTAGGAACATAGGTAATCATGATAAAACTTTAAGTAATCCATAATATTTTAAAGAGCCATCTGATTTCAGATAGCTCTTTTTTTCATTCTGTTCAATATAACATTTTATTATATTGTATGTTCTTGATTATTTAAAGAGGTATATTCACCACTTTATGTGTAATTTAATAATATACTTTTCATATTAATAATAACCCAAATATAAGTAAGAGAAAGTAGTCATATTATAGGGAATGATTTATAAAGGATATCGTCTTCATTTGTAGAAATTAAATATTATGAGGTGAAAGAAGGGAGAAAAGTAATATGTCAGCGACTCAAAACACATGGGTACGAGATTAGATATACAGTACCAGGTGGTGGAGCATATACTGTTTCCTGTGAAAATCCATATTGCAGAAATCAGCCACCTAGAAATGTTTTATTGCTATTTTAAAAAATATACTACTAATACCTAATAAGGAGATTTTTTATGGCTAAATGGGCAACTTACTTAATTTCAGAAGTACATTATAAAGAAACAGAGAAGTATAAGAATATTGAAAAAGTTAAAGTTCATGAAGATAATGACAGTTCTGTAAGTGCTGGAAGCATCTGGACAAGGGAAAAAGTAATTACAAGTATTGATCAAGGGTACTCATTCTGTACAATTTATAAAAATGTTCAAGGCAAATGGACTAAAGGTGCTAAAGTTGAGAAAATACTAATTGATGGCGTATATTATTTGAGAACCGATGCCAATAAAGTAAAAGAGGATAATTTGGACAAATTACCTGAGTTTTAGAAAATGACTTTGATTCGAACAAATATACGAATTATGTAGATCCAATTGAATGTTAAATTAATTTGTTTTTACATAACTAGTTTCTATTAATTTAATTAAGCTAAATTTAGAAGACAAGCTCTAAGCCTTGATGAATAAGGAATGGAGCTTGTTTTATTTTTTATTATAAGGGTTCTCGCCAACATTTCTCTGAATCACACCAACAGTATTAAATAATAACTTTAAATCAAGTGATATCAATCCTTTAGTTTTAAAACAAACAATTCTACACAAAGGTATACCTTTGTGTAGAATTGAAAAACTATAAAATGTATTCGTAAAGTATAACAAAACATTTAGGGTAGTTTTGCCTATCCCCTCCAAAAGTTATATTAGACTGATAAAATACCCGTTGAAGGTATTTATTTTAACCTTTTTAAAATATTCGAAAGTTACACAATATGCTTGTGTAACTTTCGGTTCCTTGATTTAACGCTTTACAAGCGTTTAAATAAAAATTACTTTGCTTCAACATTTTCAATCTTAAATTTATCTATAACAGTTTTACCATCTTTATTATAAAGAGGTATGTATCTAATAGATTTTCTATTCTCTTGTTGTTCTATGGCTTCCTGTGGAGTGTTGGGAGGATTTGGGTCAAGGTCAGAAGTCATAATATAACCAATTGTACCATCTATCCCAATAGCAGACACTAAATCAGATTTTTTTATCTCAGGTGAACCATCATAATTACGCCCATATGTTTGCTCATTTTTATTTATGAGGTAGGGGCTCTTGTTTTTAATATTTTGCTTTTCTAAATTGGTATTTGCTAAATAGTCTAAACGCTGTCCATCACTAGTATATAAGATTATTAATAAAATAAGTATGCTAAATTGATATAATTTTTTATATCTCATAACTAACACTATCCTTTCTTAAATAGTATTTAGAATAAGTTATTGTCTGTAAATATTTTAAAACCTTGCAAATGTATTAATAACCACATTATATCATATAATATGGTTATTATCCCTGCTATGAATTAATATTATTCATATATAAAAATTCATTTTAACTCACATCGTTCTTATTTTGTAGCTGTTTTTACAAATAATTTACATACGCCAATGTATTTCACATGGAAGAATGACTCAATATTTTTAAATGAAAACCGCAAAAAGATATTACTTTGCTTCAACATTTTCAATTTTAAATTCATCTATAACAGTTTTACCCTCTTTATCATAAAGAGGTATTGTTCTCGAATTATTATTTTTTTGAGCTATAGCTTCTTCAGGTGTAGTATGATCCTTTCCATTTAAGTCAGAAGAAAGGACATATCCACATGTTCCTTTCATTCCAATAGATTCAATTAAATCTGGTCCGGATCCTAAATCCGAATCATAAACACCTGAACCGTATGTTTGGCCATTTTTATTTATTGCATATGATACATTTGATTTTAATTCTAAAAAAGGGCTTTTGTATAAAGAATAAGTGCTATATCCATTTCCATTATATATTTTCACATTACCATAACTATAGTAGTTACCTTTAACAGAAGTTCCAGCAGTTTGTATAGATTCACTAGATATACTAATATTATTATATTTCCAGTCAGTGGATTGAATTAGCTGATCAGCTTCGTTGAATAGTTTGGCTTGTACACCAAGACAACCTGCTCCACTATTACCACTCTGTCTCGTGAGAGTAGTATCCGCTTCTATTTTGTCATATCTGTGCTCAACATTTGCGTAAGCTTTGTAAGTTACACCATCTTCAACTATTGTACGCTCAGAAGTAGCAATGCCAGCAAAAACCACACTTGCAGAACATATTGTAATAATAGAAACACAAAGAATTAAGCTTAAAAATTTATTAATTAATCTTTTCATATTAACCTCCCGAAGTTTATTTTTATTTAATAATTTAATTTTAATCACTCCTTTCTTGAATTTAAAAACTTAAACTATTACACAAATTTATAATTTTTATTTAACGTGTAATATATGTCAGTATTCTACATAAAATTCTATATACCTTTATTTTACTTCATTGATAATATTTAAATTAAATGGTTATTTATAATCAACTATCTGTAAATGTAGAAATTGTGGAGCGAACTTAGAAATAGATAGTATGATTTAAATAAAAACTTTTCCGAAAGTAACACAAATGTAATTGAGTTACATTCACATTGGCTGTATTGCCCATTCCTTAAAAATTTCATTTTGAATGTAACATATCGTATTGACTTGTTACGTTCAATGTATCATAAATAAGTTGAATTATAATGCTAACCCGCCGCAGTCAAAGGCTAGTCCACATCCAATTTTCTCCTTCATGCTTCATGCGAAAATCGGATGTGGCACAAGCTCTTTCACTGCTCCTGGTCCATAAGGAAGCTTTGGACAATCTCACTCACTGCCAACAGTTAAAACAATATAGTAAGGTACCTGAGAATTCATCTTTCTATTTAGTATTAGTAGCAGTCAGTAAACTTATCCAAAGCAAATGAAATAATTCCCCTACCCCCAGGGGAAACAATTCATGCTTATACGCAGCAAGAATTGCATTTATATTTAAAATGCCGATAATATATAAATGGATGGATTCAAGAGCATAATTGCTTAGTTAAATTTAACAAAATGCTTAATAACTTATATATATCAATCCTTTAGGGTTGATGTACAATATACGAATATTACCTACCACTTTATGTCCTTGTATCTTTTACTAATTATAATTTTAATTATTTTGATTAATGACACAACAGCTAAGGTCAAAAATCCAAATGTTAGTACATTGAATAGTTTTAAAAGCAATATTAGACCTAAAACAATATAACAAAATCCCGCTATTAACTCTATTAATCTTTGAACAAAGTGACTTTTATTTGTTACATTATTGTTTTTAGTATTCATTTTTATTAGTTTCTTAGACCTATAGAGTGTCATAAAAATACGCTAAAAAAAACACCTGTGTGTTTTTTTTAGCGTATTGAAATTACATCGAAATTGCATATTATGGGCGCTATTTTTTAAGAATTTCCAGCCCAAGTTCTAAATCACTTTTCTCCATAACTTTTTCTATAGTCCCTTTTTTAAGTTCACCTGCTAGAGCTAAAAGATTAGTTAAAACTTTGCTAAGCTCCTGGAGCTGCATTTGAGGTTTAGCAAGATCTGATTCAATTTTAGTTGTTAATGTTTCTTCGTACTGCCATTTAGATATTTGATTTTCATATAAACATATATAGTCAAATTGTTCTGTAAATACCTTAATAACTCTTTCGATTATTTCATCATTTAAAACATATGGTTTAGGCTTGGCTTGCAAGAGATTTTCATACTGAGTTTTAGCTTCTTGTAGTTGATCAGATACCATTGTAGATAGCATAGGTAACATACTAATAGGGTGCCAATTTTGTTCTTCTTTCTCCATAATTTTAATCCTTTCAAATATAATGTTTTTAATATATTATGTTCCCTTTTATTGCACATTTTTAAGGACTCATTAGCTATTATATTAGCTAATGCAATCATTAATATAATAATTTATATATTAATTATTACATTAATTTATTTAATACCTAGAACATGTTTTAATATATCATTTACAAGTTTACTTTCGCTTACATTCTGCTCTTTAGCTATTTTTTTTATTTCATCAATTGCATTTGTTTCTAAATAATAGGTTTTATTTTTAGAGTTTTTAGATTTTTTTTCTATAATATCATCAAGATTAAATCCAGTTTGTTTTAGTGTTTTATCTTCTACTTCTATTGAAACTATAACATCATCAGTTTTTTGTTTTTTTCCAGAATCTAATATTTCAAAGCTGCGATTTTGTACAGCTTTATCAAATTTATTTGCCATTATAAAATACCTCTTCCCTTCATTTCATTAATAAGTTCTACATATGATTTATATCCTGCGGATGATCTACAATAAATATTTATAGGTTTTGCTTCTAACTCAGCTTCTTTTAATTTAACATTCATAGGTATTACAGTATTAAAAAGTATGTCTTTAACTTCATCATTTCTTTTACAATAATCTCTAAATTGAGATGAAAGATTCATTCTTTTATCATACATGTTAATCAGGAATCCTTTTATATTATTTTCTATTTTTAAGCGTTTTCTTATATCATTCCAAAGAGCCAAAAATAGTTCAGAGCCTTCTACTGAATTCATACTAATATCAGATACAAGTATAATATCAGTTGCAGCTACCAAAGCATTTTGATTAATTATGCTCATGGAAGGATTTGTATCTATAAGTATATAGTCATAGGTATTAAAATGTTTTAAATTATCTTCAATATAGTTAATAAGTATATTCTCCCTACCAGCTAAGCTGACAAGCTTTAATTCCGTAGCGGTTAAAAATATAGAACTTGGAATAACATCAAGAGATGGGAGCTCTTTAACTGGTGATTTTATAACTACGTTTTCAAATTCAATATCATCTTCTAAAATATTTTTAATGCTTTTAAAGTTTTCTGAGGTTCGATCTATACCAAAATTATTTGTACTATTGCCTTGAGGATCCACATCAATAACAAGTATTTTTTTACCCTCTTCTGCAAGTAACCCTGCTATATTAAATAAACTAGAACTTTTTCCAACACCGCCCTTTAGGGTGCTAAAAGATATTATTTTCAATGTAACCCCTCCTAATAATATATTAACTAATACATTAGAAATTATACTAATTTATATATTAATTTATATATTAACAATACTATTATATTATATAATAGTAAATACTTTTCTAATATAAAATATAATATCGATAATAAAGCAGTGTTGGTATTATTGACGCAACTAGAATAAAGAAGATAAATTAAACGGGCTCAATAGTTGCATTCTTAGGAGCATTCATCTAGGGTTCATAAAAATTGAGCTGTTTTAATTTTTAAGAATTTATCTCCCCAGCCCCAAAGTGGAGTTTCTAGGGTAATCATTTGGGGTCAAGGAAGCTTTGGACAATCTTACTCACTGCTCAGAAATAAACTAATCTATTAAGGTACCTAAGCATTATTCTTTCTATTTAGTATTAGTAGCAGTCAGTAAACTTGCCCAAAGCAAAAGAAAATAATTCCCCCTTCCCCCAGGGGTAAAAAAGTCCTACATCTATGCTGCAGGATTTTTTTTATTGACGCCAACATTAAAAAAAAATCTACGCATTTTACGTAGATCCTCGCGACCCTCGGGTGAAAAATGGACAGGTTTCTCACCTCATCCTCTCAGAGCAGTACCGTTTGTTTTGTGAATTTATAGTTTCAAAAAAAGAAGTTTTAGTAGAGGTCAGAAACTCGTCCATTTTTCACGGCAAATGGACAGGCCTATCAGCCACTTCGTCCCTCAGTAGCTGGGCTAGTCCATTTGCTTGCCGCCTACAAGTTTTAAAAAAAATTTTAATCTAAATAATCTCCTAACTGGACCTAATAGTATTGTTAATTTAAATTAAAGCTTATTATAATAATTATTTTAAATTAAATATATTACTTCTACTATTATTGTTACTTCTAGTATAGGGAATTTGGAAGGACAAGTTCATGGCACGTATACCGTCACCCAAAAAGAGAACCAGCTTCAGCCTAAGAATCTCTAAGCTTCCCATTGTTTTCGTCCCTCAAACCCTGGGAAACTAAGAGATACTAATGCCAAAGCTGGTCCTTTTTTGGGTACCCGACGGCGTGCATGAGGTTTAGGTAAATTTAAATTGTTGTTAATTTAAGTTTTCTATATAAATAATCATAAAAAAAAGAGGTCTACGCAGCCCTTTCGATAAAGCTCGCTCCAGCCACCACCACCGCGACCTTTACCGAAAGGGCACTGTTATTCATACAAGGTCCCAAAGTGCCCGGGAAATTACGCTGAAGACCCGTGGCTCGATAAATTTCTAATACGAAATTTAACGACCCACTAGAGTCTTTAATAGTCGCTAATTTTAGAAGTTTGGATCCACGCACGCATATGTAGTTTAATCATGTCCTTAAATCTAAATACGTACGCCGCCGATGGACAAGTTGGTGATAAACCTACAACTTGCACAAGGTGGCTGGTGCTTACAAATATTCTTGTTCACTATTTAATTTCAGTTATTAATATTTAGATTTACAAACTAAATAACTAATAAATTTTATTATAAGTGCACTACCTATAACCACCATAATTACATCATAAGAATCCATTTTAATTTTTTCTGTCTTAATTAAAATTTCAAATATAACCATAAAAGCAAATATCCAGTCAAAACTCATGCTTTTAGATTTGTCACTAACGAATTTTTTTCTTTCATCTTCATATCGTTCATTTGTGTTGTTTTTTGTTTTCCTTAATATATAAATAAGATAAATTAAACATAGTCCACCCAATATAAACAAAACAAAAGCGTTATCTTTTTTGGTAATAACAGCAAAAATCCCTAATAATATACTAGAAAATGACCAAACTATAGCACGTCCAAACTTTGAATCAATTTCTTTTGGCTTTTTATTTTCCATTTTATAATTCCTCCTCAAAAATAAATACTTCTTCAATATTTTTGTTAAATACTTTTGATATTTTATAAGCTAGCATAATTGAAGGGTTATACTTTCCCTTTTCTAAAGATATTATTGTCTGCCTTGAGGTTTCTAATGATTTTGCTAAATCTTCTTGTGTTAAATTTCTTCCTTCTCTTAATTCTTTAATACGATTTTTCATTTAAGCACCTCTTTTAATGTAAAGTTAACATTACATTTGATTATATATCAATAAATGGTAAATGTAAAGCTGATTTTACATAGATATATTTTTTTATACACGAATCGTTGCTATCCACCTATTTGATTGAGTAATGCGCTAGTGTCATTTCTAGGGTCAATCCTCACGGGTCCTATGGAACGTCGCAAACCATAAGCTTAACTGGCATTAAAACGCCCAGTTAAGCTAAAGTTTGCGACATTCCATATCGGGGCAGGGCTCTGGGGTCTTTTATAATGCGTAAGGTTTAGGTGCTTATTAATTTTTATATTATATTAAAGTTAGTTACTCTCTAGCGCCCTCGCCTATCGGGTCGGACAAGTTAAAAAATTATAGTTCATATTATAAAAAATCTTTATTTTTTTTATAATCGCAAATTCTATTTATTTTTATTTGAAGTAATGCAATAATTTTAATTAATAATTAATATGCCCTATGATATGCTTCGGACATATTAATAGGTATCAGCACTGCATCATTATTCGTTGCAAATAAAGGTATATAAGAGGTGTTACTGAGCAACTACAAGTAAACACTATTTAATAAAATCAAATTAGCAACTACAAAGAAACACTTATGCAACATCAAAAAAAGCTATAAAGAAAAATTTATATTTGGCATTTCATAAATATAAATTTTTCTTTATAACTTTTATGATATTATTATTAATAACTACAAAGTGTTTATAAGGTGTGCATAAGGTGTGTACAAAGGAGGGTTAGGACTATGAGTAAAGCAAAAGAATTAAATTTACCTATTGAAAAATTAATAGAAATAGCAAAGGCTCTTAATAAAAATACTATAGCTAATAAAGACAAAAATAAAGAAGAAAAAATTTCAACAGATAAATTTATAAAAGATACTTTTAATGTAAACAGAAAAGACTATATAGAAACAATTAAAGGTACAGGTGTAGGGTATAATAAATCTACTTTTTTATATGATATTCCGGATGCAACAGAGGGTAAAAAGAAGAGCCAATTTAGCAACACCTTAGTAACACCCGTTGAAAATAAAGGTTCTACGCAGAATTTATCAAATAATTCACAAGAAACATTTCTTGAGAAAATAAATAGCAACACTAAGGTAATACCGGTAAAAAAATATAACAATAATACTTCGGTGGTACTTAAAACAGAAGTAAGAGACGCTGTTAAAGCTACTATAAAAACGGAATATCCTGAAATAGAAGAAATGATTAATTGGTATAGAAATCAGAAAACTAATGAAAACATAATAGATGTTCCAGAAATAGAACTAAGTAATTCAATGCTCAAGGGAGATGTTGTAAGTAGAAGTGTTAAAACTTATAAGATAGCGCTTGATGAATTCGTTGGATTTTGCAAGGAGCGAAAGGAAACACAAAAGGATCTTATAGCACTTGCTTTGGTAGAATTTATAAATAAATATAGAAGATGAGTTAACAAGGAAAAGAAGAAGAATAAATATTATAAAAACTTGAAAATATAGGTAATGAATAGTAATATTAAATCAGATAAAATTACAACAAACAAAGTAAAATTACAAAATTTTACAAATAAAAAGTAATCAGGGGTTAACTATATCCCAAAAAACAACTCTTGAACACAAAAGTTTGGACGACTTCATTCAAGAGTTTCATTTAACCTGATATCTTCCCCGATTAAGAGAAATATATCTTTAAATATTCTATTTAGTTTATACATTCATATTAATATAGTTGTTGATAATAGTCAATATGCGTGTAGATTAAATAAAGTATTCAGCACCGAAGGTGACGATTAATAGATATAGTGCCGCACTCTTTATTCGGGTTACAAAAGAATTGGAGGGCTTTTTTATGCTGGCAGAAAAAAAACACATGGATGACTTAAGTGAGATTATAAGAAATTTAGCTATAGCACCAGTAGAAGCCGTGATTAACAGTGAACAAGTATCACAGGCAGAGATGCAAATAGATCTTTTACATAAAAATGATGATGGATATATAACTATAGCCCTTAAAAAGGGAAGTACCTGGAAGCAGCATCATTACAAAGTGGACGAGCTTAAAGAAAATATAGGCAAGGTTATGGGTGTAGATGATGCAAATATATATTTAAGTCCCAATTCTTTTTATAGACCCAAGCGGCGTATAGAAAATATAAGAAAATTAAATTCATTATTTATAGATTTAGATTACTATACAATGGAACAGTACAAAGGATTAAGTGCAGATCAGATTATATGGCTACTTGAAAAAGTTTATTTTAGGAGAGCTGTTCCACCGCCTAGTTTTATAGTTATATCAGGTCAAGGTATAGTTATTTACTGGCTTATAGAGCCAGTTCCATATATGCTCCTGCCTCTTTGGAATGCGGTTCAAAAATTTTTTTTAGAAAAGTTAAAGGAAATAGGTGCTGATGCCAAATCAATTGATGCAGCTAGAGTATGTAGACTAACAGGTACTACCAATCAAAAAAATGGACAAGCAACTGAGATATTAGTTTTTAATGAAGAAAGGTATGAGCTTCGGGATATTCAAGAGCAGTATCTTCCAGAGCTAAATGACTATGTTAAAAATCCAAGTGTAAAAAAAAGAGGAAGAAAATCAGGAGTTGTAAAACTATTCAATCTTTACAGTCTTCATCATGCAAGGCTCATGGATGTAGTAGAGCTCCAAACCTTTAGAAAAGGATATTGTCGAGATGAAAACGGAGAACTAGTAGAAAAAAATCAAAGAGAGCTTATGTGTTTTTTATATAGGTACTGGGCATGTTGTTTTACTAGTGACCTTAATAAGGCGCTAGAGGATACTTTAGAGTTTAACAAGGGATTTATATGTCCGTTGCCTGAGAATGAAGTTAGAAGCCAGACGTCGCAGGCAGAAAAGGCTTATAAATTATGGCTTGAGAATGAATTTAATTCAAGTTCAAAAAAAGATATAGAGCAATTAAAAATTGATTTTGAAGAAGACATAGTCAAAAAGAAAAATATAACTGGATATAAATATAAAGGTTATAACTATAAAAATACAACGCTTATAGGCCTTTTAAATATTATTGAAGAGGAGATGGGCCAACTTAAGACTATTATTAATACTAAAGAAGTTAAGAAAAGAAATAACCAGAATCATAAGGTAAGACAGAAAGCTAAATATAGAGATGAAACGGGGTTAACTAAAAGAGAGCGAGAAACGGTAAATAAGATAATGGCAGTAAAAGAATTAAAAGATAAAGGATTAAGTCAAAATGAGATTGCTAAAATGTTAAGTATAGGGATAGCTACAGTTAAGAGATATTACAAGAAAATAAAGGAAGATTTGCAAAAAAGTTTGGTATCATGAAACATTCCGATAATATTATGG
>NZ_JBNMNU010000145.1:0-10987 GCF_051278035.1 Clostridium sp. | reverse complement strand
CAAGGGTGATGGTTATGTTATCACAATGCAGGGTGATGATATTCAGGTTCTACTTTACAGTTATAGTAGTGAACTTAATAGCCTAATTAATTTAGAGGACTTGTCTAAAGGTAAAGGTAGTAAAAATATTACTGAGGTGAAAATATCCTTGTCAATTAAAAATTTAATTCACGACTATAAAGTTATTAAATATGAAGTTTCTGAAAAAGTCGGTTCAGCATACGATATATGGCTTTGTATGGGTAAGCCAAAACGACTTAGTTTTGATGAATGGAAAATTTTAAATAAGATTTCTTCTCCTAATATTTCTTTGTCTTATGCTAAAAAAACTGCAGTATATAACAACATAATAAAGATAGAAGGCTACGGTTCTACCTTAATAATTCTCCAAAAAGTACAAAAGCACCTATTTTAGGGTGTTTTTTTGTTGTTTGAGAAAATTTCAAATACACTAGTTAGCACCTTTGTGCATTGTATCTAGCAACCTCGTGAATGTTAAACTACCTCAAGTAGCATACAATAATATTGTGAGAATAAAATGTTTTTAAGGAGAAGTGGATTTCATGACAATGAATAGCGTGGCAGAAAGCAACAGAATATTTGGAGAAGAAAAAATCGGGAGACTATTATTGAAATTTTCCGTACCAGCAATAATTTCTTTAATGGTGGCAGAAATGTACAACACGGTTGATTCTATATTCTTAGGACAGGCCATAGGTGCCAATGCCATCGGTGCTTTAACAATCATCTTCCCAATTCAACGATTGTTTCTAGCTATATCTATGCTTATAGCTATTGGTGCCTCTACCGCAGTTGCACGAAGCTGTGGGAAAGAGGATTTTGAAAATTTAAGAATTATAATACCTAATGCTATAGTCCTAATGCTAATAATAATATCTGTAGTTTCTATTGGTATTTTTATTTTTGAGGATTCAATTATATTTGGTTTAGGTGCAACAGAAAATATATTTCCTCTTGCAAAAGAATATGTGAGTATCGTACTAATAGGTTTAATGTTTCAATCATTTTCCGTAATTGCATCTTATATTATGACTGCTTTTGGAAATACTAAGATTGTTCTAATAAGTACTTCTATCGGAGCTATTTGTAATGTAGTTATAAATTATTTTCTAATAACCGTACTCTCTTATGGTATGAGTGGCGCAGCTATATCTACAGTAATATCTCAGATAATAGCTTTCATCTATGTTTTATATGAATTTATGAAAATAAAGAAAGGCTTAAAACTTCCTATTAAACTAACTCTTAATAAATCAGTATCAATTGGGATAGTATTCGTTGGTTTTTCAACTTTTGTTATAGAGATATCGGATGCCGTAGTAGCTGTTATACTAAACAATTTATTAGCCTCCTATGGAGGAGATTTAGCCATTATAACTTTTGGACTAATTACTAGAATTTCAATGTTTTTATTTATGACAGTCCTTGGTATAAGTGCAGCTATGCAACCAATAGCCGCCTATAATTTTGGTGCTGGAAATTACAAGAGGTTAAAAGAAGTTGTTAAAATATCTATAATATCAGTATCTGTAAGTTCAACTTTACTATGGGCAATATTTATGCTCTTTTCAAAACAGCTTATAAGCTTATTTATAAATGATATTGTTATTATTGAACAAACATCAAAGGCCTTTAAAATAGTTATTGCTGTATTTCCATTGCTCGGTATATACTACTTGGCAATTTACTATTGCCAAGCTATAAATAGAGTCAAAACGTCTTTTAAATTGTCTATTTATAGACAGATAATAGTATTTATCCCACTAGCATACGCACTTATGAATGGTTTAGATATGGGAGTACTTGGAGCGTGGCTTGCTTATCCAATATCAGATATGATATCCTTCATTACAGCAGCTGTATTTATTAAATATACTTATACATCTTTAGAAATACTAGAGAGACACCAAATTGTAAAATATAATACTCCTAAAGCAAGGCTTCTCCATGCAAGTGTTTAAGCCTTACTTATCTCTCCCTCTTTTATAACTTTTATATCCCCATAAAAGTGTAATTTATTATCCATAACGATTATTCCATCGCCATCATTACATGTATAAACTGTATTTCCCGTAGTTTTAGAATATTCTTTTATATCTTCTAAATAATGATTGTCATTATTCCAATGTGGCATAAAATCAAAATCAACTAAATCTAAAGATGATAGACTTGATAATCCAACAATATCATCGTCACCAAATCTAGCAGTTGATATATCTTTAGACATCATTATTGCTCCTGCACTTAACCCTATAATATGGCCTCCATTTGAAGCAAACCTTCTCAGTCTAGTTATAAAATACCTCTTCTTAATGTTATTTAAAAAGTAATAAGTATTTCCTCCTGATAGATATATTATTTCCGACTTAAATATCTTTTCTATCTTATCTATATTACAAAAATCATCTATATCAAAGTATTCAAACTCAAAATTTCCATATTCACTGAGCTTATCTTCTGCCCTTTTAAAATACTTTAGTCTTTTATCGGTCTTAGAAGGTATATAGCTCAAGGTATATCTTCTATCTAAAAATATTTCTCTCATTTTTCTTTTCAAATCTAGATCGTCTTTTTCAGTAAAATCACTGAGAAGAATCAAGGCTCCCATATTATTATCATCTCACTTCCGTATTTCTAAGATATACATAATTACTATCTCTCTTCAATTTATATGTTATATTTCGCAATTAAATACTCATTATAATATTTACCATTTATGTGATAGCATATTCACTTTACCTTTAAAATGTGTAACAATAACAAAAAAACTCCACGAAATCACTTTAGAAGTGATTCCGTAGAGTTATCTACGTGTATGAAAGTTTGTGGACCCACACTTTAAACTTTTAAACCTGAAACGCATCCACTGACTCTCTAAGCTTTTCTGCAAGACTCTTTAAGTCTTGAGTGTGTGATAGGATTTGTTCTACACTTGTAAGTTGCTGCTCTGTAGAAGCTGAGACCTGCTGAGTTGCAGCTGAGTTTTCTTCAGTTGAAGCTGAAAGAGTCTCTAAAATTTCTACCAATTCATTTTTTTCACTTTCCATGCCCAAGCTATAGCTTTTAATGCTTGTCATGTCTTCTGAAATCTTATCTATAGACTTTAATATCTCTATAAATATGCTTTTAGCATCTATTACAGATGCATTTTGTTCTTTAGCTATTGTATTTCCAACTTGCATAGCTTTAACAGCATCTTGTGATTTTTTTTGTATCCCGTCAATTAGTTCTCTTACTTGTCCAGCAGATATAGCAGACTGTGAAGCTAGCTTTCTAACCTCTTCAGCAACTACTGCAAATCCTTTCCCCTGTTCACCTGCTCTAGCAGCTTCTATAGCAGCATTTAGGGCTAGTAGATTCGTTTGCTCTGATATCTGACTAATTGCTTCAGTTATTGCGCCAATTTCTATGGAGTTTTTATCAACCTCAAGTATTATTTCATTGACCTTACTAGCTGCCTTACTGTTCTCCTCTGATTTTTTCAAAAGAAATTCTATAGCTTCAAGGCCTTTCCCTCCTATTCCAACTGTTTCAGCTGTAGCCTCATTAGTTTTTACAGTTAGCCCTGTAACAAGTTCTATTTTATCTGATAAGCTCATAACCCTACTAACACCTTTTTCAGCTTCCTTAGACTGCTCACTTGATCCTCTTGCAATTTCTTCAACAGACGCTGATACCTCATTAATAGCAGCTGTGTTTTCATCAATAATCCTGTCTAAGACGTTTGAAGAGTTAAGTACAACACTAGCCGAATCTTTTACTGAGCTTATTAGTCCATTTACGCTCTTAACCATTGTATTGAATGATTCATTTAACTTACCGATTTCATCTCTGTTTTTTATTTTTAAATTTGGTATATTTAAATTTCCCGAAGCTACAACATCTACAGCTTCTCCAATTTTTTTAATTGGAACAGCTATATGCTTCGCAAATAGTACAATTATCGTTGATCCTAAAACAAGTACTGCAAGGAGCACAAAAATCATTGTCTTAAGAATTTTATTTGATCCCACATTAAAATCATTTGTATAGGTTCCAGCAGCAACCACCCATTTCCAATCTGGATCTATTTTTTGGTAAGTAATCTTACTTGAAATCTTCTCTGAATTTGGAAGCGTCCAACCATAAGTCAAATACCCACCACCATCATTTGCTACCTTAATTTGATCCTTAACGAAATATGCTCCATCTTTCTTATCTTGAGCGTCAATTACACTCTTTCCTTCTAAAGTTGGATGCGCTGCTTCAACACCCGCTTGAGTATATGCAAACATATATCCGCTTTCTCCAAGACTCACACTTTTGTTAATAGGTCTTGTCCCATCCGCATTCTTTTCACCTAACATATACTCTCGAACATGCTCTTGAGCTTCATCAAGTGTTATTTCACCTGCATCTACAAGTTTTTGATCGCCGCTAATTACCTGAAGCGTCATTTCTACACTATTTTTAAGTAAAATCTTTCCGCTCTCTTCAAGTTCTCCTTTGGCACCCATATAACTTATTAATCCTAATGTAAGTACAGGTATAAGTAATAGTAATAATGTAACCATGATAAGTTTTTTCTTAATATCCAGTCCTTTTGTTTTTTTCGCTATTTTTTTCATTAGTTTTATCCCACTTAACAGTAATCATCTATATTATCGACTGTTTATGACATTTACTTTAGTATCAAAAGTATATAATGTGGTAGAAACAATATTTTAATTTCCTCTACTATCCTTTATTTCCCTTTGAATCTTTTTTAATGCCTTCTTAGATCCCCTTTCAATATCTCTTTCTAATTTCCGATGTTCATAATCCACAAATAGCATATTATAATCATAATCCTCAGGGTATAAATCTTCAGCCTTTAGCTCTAGTTTTAACCTTTTTACATTAACCTCCATAAACTCGTTCTTATATAACACCGTTATATTATTAAAAATATCTATGGTTTTATACACAACGGCAAACTCTTTATGCTCCATAAGACACACCTTATCACCTATTTTATACTCGTAAGCTTTTCCCTCTCCAATATCTTCTTCATCGTTTTTCTCTTTAATCTTACTATCTCTTATTAAATCTAAATTATAATCCTTATCTTCCGCATACTGTTTTGCTTTTTGAAGTATAGAAACACTTATTCCCATTTTTTTAGAGATCCAAAGAGCATTGCTTTCTCCCGATTTACCTGTAATTAAATTATACAGAGGCTCTAATGTTTCGTTTTCAAATTGCATTGCAGCATTTTCAAAGTCATCATGATTCTTAGAAAAATTTTTAATTTCTCCATAATGGGTAGTGGCCATTATAATGCACCCTTTATGATACAGTTCCTCAAGTATTGCAATAGCAAGACCAGCCCCCTCATTAGGTTCAGTTCCACTTCCTATCTCATCACATAGTACTAAAGTAGATTTACTACTACTCTTAATTATCTGAGCCAAATTTTTCACATGAGAAGAAAAAGTACTTAAAGAATTCTCTATACTTTGGTCATCTCCAATATCTACAAATATTTTATCAAATACAGATATTTCACTGCCATTTTCAGCTGCTATATGGAAACCTGATTGTACTGCTAAAGTTAAGAGCCCAACGGTTTTTAACACCACAGTTTTTCCGCCTGCATTTGGCCCCGTTATAATTAATGCTCTATAATTTGTGCCTATGCTAAAGTCTAAAGGAACTATATTTAGCTTTAGCAAAAATCATATCATACTCTGCTATTACCTCTATATTAATTTTAATTTCCCTTGATTTGTAAAATATTAACCCCGTTAAATATGATAATATTTTATATTCTTCTAAATCCTGCTCAGCTTTTAATACCACAAGCTCCGCAGTATTCTTCGAGATAACACTTGGTTCTATAAATACAGTGGCACCCTTAGACGATGTTTCTACAATTATCCCCGGTACTTGATTTTTATAGGCTGCCTTTATAGGAATTGTATATCTATCGTTTCTCTTACTTATAAAAAATTCTTGTATATAAGTTTTATTTACAGCATTTTTCAAGAACTTCTCTAACTTTTCTTGTATTTTGCTTTCCGTATTTTCTATATGTCTTCTAATTTTTTTCAGATCTTTGCTAGCATTCGAATCTACTAAACTACCCCTTATTGAATATTCAATTTCTTCCTCTATAGATTTAAATTCCGTAATTGAATTTCCATAGCTACTTAGTGTTGGTGCGTAAAACTCTTTCCCATCCATAAAATTTTTAATTTTTCTACAGCCTCTCAAAAAATCATAAAGTTTTGTTAACTCTTCCGGATCTAATATCGCACTTTTTTCAATATTCTCTATAATACTCTTTATATTAAATATTCCGTCTAATGGAATGTGTGAAACAGTATCTAATAGAGATTTTCCCTCACTAGTCTCATTAAGCCTACTCTCGACAACTTTTAAACTGTTGCTTGGCTGTAATTTATCTATTAGGTTTTTTCCGAGTCCACTTACGCAATAAGACTTCACTATTTCCTTTAGTTCATTATATTGTAGCTTACTAAAAGTATTTATATTCATTTCTATATCTCCCTCATATTAACTTATTGTTATATGAAGGTATCAATTCCTTGATAGATTTCGTTAGCATTTTTTATATTTTCTTGCTAATAATCCATTGCAAAAAAATAAACTGTGGATACCACCACAGCTAAAATACGTAACTTTATAAAAGATAGAATGATCTACCTTTTATAACTTTAGGATTACTTTGTGGAATTGTACCTTCATAGATATTACTAAATAAATCCACAACAAATAAAGGTATTATATACCCTTTTCTAAAGATTTATTTAATTTATAAAATTTAATCTATTTAGATACTAACACGCTCATAAAGCACCCCATTAATTTATTATAACAAAATCTATCTTCTACTATAGTATTACATTCTCATATATGTTGTCAACTAACAAAATAATATCAATATTTCAATGTTACTATAACTATTTCAGGCCTATTGAATAATCTTTGAGGAAAAATACTATTACCAAGTCCCCTACTCACAACCATTGTGGTGTTATTTTCAGTGTACATACCTTTATAATACTCTGGCAAAAATCCTTGATTGGGTGCAATAACTCCACCTAGAAATGGAACAATAACTTGTCCCCCATGCGCATGCCCAGTAAATGCTACATCTATATTATTATGAACATAAAGGTCGAAAAACTCTGGCCTATGGGAGAGTAATATTCTAAAATTATTTCCACCTTCCTTAGAGAATATCTCTTTATTTGTTATATCTTCAGAATAATCGGAAGTGCTGAAACTAGGGTCATCTACACCTGAAATTATAATTTTTTCTTTACCTTTGACATAATCAATTGATTCATTCCTTAACACATTTACTCCTCTATCTTCAAGTTTTTTTTCTAACGATGCAAATTTACCAGACCATCCTTCATGGTTTCCATTAACATAATATATTGGTGCTATAGATTTTATTTTATCAATGAATGATATTGCATTTTCTTCATTATATTTTCGTCTGTCCACTAAATCTCCAGTAATAACTATGATATCTGGTTTTTGTGATATTATCTTTGATACAAGAGATTTGTTATCTTTATAAAAAACTTTATTATGTAAATCAGAAACTTGAACTATCTTAAATTTATTAAAGGATTTTGGTAGCCTATCGCTTTTTATAGTATAATTAGATATTACTACTGCATTATTCTCAAAATAAGAAAAACAAACTAAAAATACAATAACAACAAAAATCATAGGTTTTTTTTTACGGAATATACTTTTAATCATTACATGTGCCCTGGCCTTTCAATTTATATAAATTTAAAATTAATATAGACGGTTAATAACTTTGATATAAATTATTAACCGTCTACATTTTTTTTGTTTTGTATGCAACTTGCCACTTGCCACGTGGGTGACACTTGTTTTTATAGTTCAAATTTGCCTTTAACCGTTTCATTAATAACGTAGAAACATTTGCCTTCTTCAAGTTTTACATATATATCCATTGATTTAATATCCTTTTGGAGATTCCCACTTGCCCTCCATATTTCTTTAACCTTTTGCTCAAGTTCTCCAATAATAAACTCTTTACCAGAAAATTGTATAATTCGTTTAGCTTTAATAATAATAATTCCCCCTTTGTTTGTTTTTAGATAAAGTATAATATTATTACTTATTAATACATTTGTGTGCTATTATAACATAAAATTACTTTATTTACCACGATTTCATATGTTTTATTTAGCATGCTACTTATCACGTGATTGACACCTACAAATATTTTCTAGTAGCCTTTTCGGCATTGGTGTATGCTACACTCATTTTATATCCAAACTTATCTTCATCCGTGCAAAAATCTGGAACGCCCAAAGTTTTTATAATCCCATGAACTACTTCCGGTGTCACATATGAAAATGTCATGTTATATGCTTCTTCATCTATTTCATTAAAATTTTCAAATTCCAATCTTAAATCTTCAATAGTTTTTTTTGATTTACGAAGCCGCTTTGCTTTTCTTTTAATTTTCTCGCCCTCGTTGCCACTTCTTAGTATTCTTAGAGCTTTTAAAAATTCACTCTTTTCCATTCCTCTTAGCTTTAATATCACAAATGGATCTTTATCAAATTCAAGGCCCAGCATATAATGAACTGCAGCTATATGTTTGCAGGGATTTGCAGTATCCATGCAGGAACACTGAGTTATCAAATGTATTTGTTTTTTAGGAAAAAGTGAAACTCCAGCTTCCTTAAAGGCCTCTTCTATATTTTCAGGCATTTCACCATTCAAAATCATAGCACAAAATATAGCCTTTTGTGCCATGATTTTCATGATTTTTTCCCACTGCTCTTTTGTAAAACTATCAATCTCCATATTTATTTCATAAGGTTCCGAGCTGTTACCTTGAACTTCCGCCTGAATTTCTCCCTTTAAAACCTCTATGCTCAGAACATTTCCAGCTCTAGCATACTCTCGTCCTTTGTCAATTCTAGAACTCATAGTAAAGCTTGAAATTGCACTATTCCATTTTTTAGACCACCAATTACTACCAAATTCATTTCTTTTTGTTGCTGCCACTGTATCACCTCTGCCTTTCAAATACCTATTGCAAAATCACTCAACTATACTTTCCTTTTCCAATATAAATAGTTCTCTAATTTCTTCATTACTCATTTCTGATATCCAGTTTTCATTTGTGGAAACTATACTTTCCGCAAGAGCCTGTTTTCTTTCTAACATCTCATCAATTTTTTCCTCTAGCGTTCCCATACATATAAATTTGTGCACATGTACATTATTAACCTGACCTATTCTATAGGCTCTATCTGTTGCTTGATTTTCTACAGCAGGGTTCCACCACCTATCAAAATGAAACACATGGCTGGCCTTCGTAAGGTTTAGTCCAAGTCCTCCAGCCTTTAGTGATAATATAAATACCATAGGCTCATCAACCTCATCTTGAAAAGTATTAATCATCTCTTCTCTTTTTTTTCTGCTAGTTCCTCCATGTAAAAACATTGTTTTCACGTTTAGTTTTTTTTCTATTTCTGTTTTTAATATGTATCCCATTTGTGCAAACTGAGTAAAAACTAATGACTTATCCCCTTCTGACACAACAACTTCTAGCATCTCTAAAAGACTGTCAAGTTTTCCAGAGCGACCTTCAATTTCACTGTTATCTTTTAAAAATTGCGCAGGATGGTTACAAATTTGCTTAAACTTAGTTAAAGAAGAAATAATTAAGCCTCTACGCTGGATACCTTCTGAATTATCAATTTTATTCAAACAATCCTTTACTACCGCTCCGTATAAAGTTGCTTGTTCCTTTGTTAAAGGGGTATACTCCTTTGTCTCAATTTTTTCCGGTAAATCTTTTATAATATTTGTATCAGTTTTAAGTCTTCGTAATAAAAATGGAGTAATTATTTTCTTTAATTTAGCACTTTTTTTAGAATCACCCTCACGCTCTATAGGAACTGCAAATTCACTCCTAAAGGTTGACCAAGTGTATAGATATCCTTTATTTAAAAAATCCATAATAGACCACAAATCTGAAAGCCTATTTTCAACTGGTGTTCCTGTAAGTGCAATTTTATACTCAGATTTAAGGGTTTTAATACATTTCGTTTGTTTAGATGCGCTATTTTTAATATTTTGAGCCTCATCTAGTATAATTCCTGCCCATTGTTCTTTCTGAAATAAATCCTTATCTCTTACTATTAGTGCATAAGTTGTAATTATAACTTCATTTTTACGAATTTCATTACTAAATGTTTCGTAATTCCATCTATTATTTCCATGGTGAATTGCAGCTTTAAGACCTGGTGCAAACTTTTCAATTTCCTTTTCCCAATTCCCCACAACTGACGTAGGGCATATTATAAGTGTAGGTCTGTCTGTTAATCCCTTTTCCCTCTCATAAAGCAAAAGACATATGCTTTGCACCGTTTTCCCAAGCCCCATATCATCAGCAAGACAGGCACCTATACCGTAATTCCGGAGAAACGTTAACCAATAAAATCCCCTCTTTTGATATTCACGAAGCACGCCACTAAATCCCAACGGAATATCAACTTGTTCTATGTTATTTAGATTAAATAACTTTTGAAAAAAATGTTCAACAGCTTCTTGATTGTCTATATTATCAACACTAACTCCTGGAATTATTTCCTCATCACTTAAATTAATTCTTAATAATTCTGAAACAGGCATCTTCCCACTTGTGCCTTTATTTATTTTCATCTTGGCCAGCGTTTTGATTTGATGTATATCAACCTCTACCCACTGACCCCTAAATTGTATGAATGGCACTTTTAGATTTGAAATCTTTTCAAATTCACTCTCACTTATCTCATCTCCATCAATTGCTAACTTCCAATCATATTCAAGAATAGTATCCAGATTAAATGTACTCTGGGCTGCTATATTGTTATTTGTATTTGAAGTCCCATATTTCTCTTTAAGTCTAACAGAAATCTTCGATGGTTTTTTC
>NZ_JBNMNU010000144.1:0-11063 GCF_051278035.1 Clostridium sp. | reverse complement strand
TCTTTTACTTTATATATTTTACAAAATAAAGCTCCCTATTTCTAATATTCAAATAACACAAATTATTCTAGAAAATAATTTTATAAATTATTTTACTTTACAACAATATATAACGGAACTCATATCGTCTAACTTGCTTTTGCATACAGAGCAGCAAGGTAAACATAGATTAGTCATTACCCCAAAGGGGAACAGTGTTCTATCCTTATTTAAAGAAAGAATTTCAGAAAATAAGATACAACTTATTGATGACTACTTGAAATCTCATCTTGAAAATATTAAAAAAGAACTAAGAGTTAGCGCCGATTACACAATAGAAAATAACAATAATTATCTGGTTAATCTAACTGCATCAGAAGATACCTTTACACTTATAGATATTAAACTTAGTGTTGCTTCTAACAAGCGCGCTCGAGATTTATGCGCAAAGTGGAAAGATAATCCATCAGAGCTTTATACTAAGATAATAAACGTTCTAATAGATGACTAATCTTTTAAAAAAAGCTTAATCTTCTTTTAGAAGTTGAATTTTTATAAAAGTGCCATTCCTGTAGGCTCTCCGCCAATAGCAATGGCTTTTTTATTTTCAGTTGTTTTATCAATTCTAATAAGTAAGTTGTTATAATTATCACCTACATACAAATATTTTTCATCTTCGAGTATTCCTCTAGGCATGCCTCCAACTTCAATTTTTTTTATCTCTTTGTAATTATTTACATCTACTATACTCACAGTACCTTCTCCAAAATTTGATACATAGCAAAATCTTTCATTAAAATACATATCTACAGGCGAATTACCAACTGGTATTTTATACAATACATTAAAGTTTTTTAATGAAATAATACTTATACTTCCCTTGCTATCCATACCTATATTGCTCTCGCAAACTAAAATATACTTCCCATCCGCTGTGATTACAGCTTTAGTCGGATATGCCCCCACCCTAATGCTTTTAATTTTTCCATTCGCTGCACCATCTATTATTGTTATACTATCACTATTCATATTTGCTACTATAATAAGGTTTCTCTTTTTACAAATATAAATGCTATGCGGTAAATTGCCACAAGGGATTGCTTCTACAATGTGTTTTTTATCTAAATCAAATACTAATATGTCATCAGAATCTCCACAAAGAACATAAACTTTATCGTCATAAACTGATAAATCATTACAGTGCATTCCTATGAAATAACTTTCAGTTTCGTAACTATACATATCAACCAAAGAAATACTATTATCATAACTGTTAGCTGTTATCACCTTATTTTCATGAATATATATACCATGAGGACCAATTCTTTTGAGATTTTCACTATCTAAATATATTTTTTTTTCTTCTATATATGAATCTAAATCAACTTTCGATATGCAATCTGATGAAGTATTACACACATATAACTTTCTCAAATTCATCACCCCCTCACATCCATAATATGAAAATAGTAATAATATGCTAACAATGTTTTATTTATATTTATTTCTTTACATACAGACGTTTAATAGACTATAATGACTATTGTATTTGTTAAAATAACAGAAGACGGAGGGGAACATTATGTATAGTTATACACCAAAAGGCGTTTGTTCCACAAACATAAACTTTGCAATTGTAGACGATAAAATAACAGAAGTTATTTTTACTGCAGGCTGTCCTGGAAATCTATTTGGAATTTCTACCCTTGTAAAAGGAATGAAAGTATCCGATGCTATAGAAAAACTTAAGGGTATTAGCTGTGGTAATAAAAGTACATCTTGCCCTGACCAACTAGCTTTGGCACTTGAGAAATTAGTTGTAAATGCTTAAAAACAAAGACACATATTAAATTATAATATGTGTCTTTGTTTATTTAAAAGAGCTATTTAAAATTATGCATATTTCGTATAATCTTTCTCATATCTCCAGCCATGTACAGTGAACCTGCCACTAATAATAGATCATCTTCCTCACAATAGCTCAAAGCTTTTTTATAAGCCTTCTCATAATTTTCAATTGACTCACAATTAATTGTATATTTTTCCACTTGAACTTTTAGATCTTCTGAAAGTTCTGCCCGTTCGCTATGAGGTGTAACAGTAATAACTCTACTAACCTTTGGGACTATAGTTCTTATCATCTCTTCAACTTGTTTGTCCGTTAGAATTCCCAAAATCAGTATTATTTTGTTGTAGTTAAAATAGATGTCAATACTTTCAGTAAGGTTTTTAATACCATCTATATTATGTGCTCCATCTATAACTACTAATGGTTTTTTATTCATTACCTCAAGGCGTGCTGGCCATTTTACAGTTGCAAGGCCAGTCAATATATTATCCTTATTTATTGTAATTCCTTGCACAATAAGTTCCTCTATAGTATGAACTGCCAGATCGCAATTTAAAATTTGATGTTTGCCTAGGAGTGCCAAATCAATAATATAATCATTATTTGTAGTTTTAATCTCTATTTTTTGTGTTATGGCTTCACTATTTTCTTTTTCTAAATGTAGAGCTGAGTTAATCGGCACTTTTATTAATTTGCAATTTCTCTCCATGCATGTCTTTTCTATTACTTCTTCACTTTGTTTCTTTTGTGGATACATAATTACTGGAATTCCTTCCTTAATGATGCCTGCTTTTTCATAAGCAATTTTATCTAAGGTATCTCCGAGTATTTGAGTATGGTCTAAACTAATAGATGTAATAACACTCAAAATAGGTGTTATTACATTTGTTGAGTCAAGCCTTCCTCCAAGCCCTACTTCAACAATTGCAAAATCTATCTTCTCCTGGAAAAAGTATAAAAATCCTGCACAGGTGATGATTTCAAACTCTGTCGGATTACTATACCCAAGTTCCACTACTTTTTCTACTGCTTTTGAAACCTGCGTTATGATAAGACCTAAATCTACTTTAGAAATATTTCTATTATTAATTTGTATTCTCTCTTCAAATTCTTCAATAAATGGCGAAGTATATAATCCTGTCTTATATCCTGCACTCACCAAGATATTAGCTACCATAGCAGTAGTCGAACCTTTCCCATTAGTTCCCGCTATATGTATACATTTTATTTTTTTGTGGGGATCTCCTAAAATTTCTAATATTTTGCATGTTCTTTCAAGCCCAAGTTTACTACCAAACTTAGCTGTGTTTTTTATGTAAGCTATAGACTCATCATAATTCATGTTTATACTTCCTTTCAAAATAGGATGGTGCCGATTAATTAATAACCTGCGGCACTACCACCTTTTTAAAATTCTCCTATGCTTCATTAAAACATAGGAGAATTAAAAATTAAAGTTTACTTCAAATTTTGTATACTTTGAAGTACTGAATTGTACATTTCTTTATATTTTTCGCCCTTAGCTGTTTCTTCCTCAACTACTTCTACTGGCGCTTTATCCGTAAATCTTTTATTGCAAAGTTTCTTCTCTACTCTGTCAATTTCACTTTCTAGCTTTTCCTTATCTTTATTTAATCTTTCTAATTCTTTTTCTAAATCTACAAGCTCAAGTAATGGCATATAAACCTCTGCACCTTTAGTTACTACTGTAACCACATTTTCTGGAGCCTCTGCTTTAGAATTTAGGAATACTACCTCGCTAGCTGAAGCTAGTTTTTGAAAATACACCATACCTTCTTCAAACGCTTCTTTTCCTTCTGTAGCATATATAAATGTTTTTGCTTTTTTGGAAGGCGGTACATCCATATCCGCTCTAGCATTTCTTACGTCTTTTATAGCTTCTATAATATAGTTCATGCACTCTTCCGATTTTTCATCTTTAAGGTCATCTTCATACTCTGGCCATTTTGATATTGTTATCGACTCACATTCTGTTTGTATATGAGTGAATATTTCTTCTGTTATATATGGCATAACTGGATGAAGTAATTTAAGTCCTGTAATTAATACTGTATTTAATACATTTAGAACTACACCCTTGGCCTGCCCATCTTCAGCATATAATACTGGTTTAACAAGCTCTATATACCAATCACAGAATTCTGTCCACATAAAGTCATGAGTCTTTTGAAGAGCTATGCCTATTTCGAATTTGTCAATATTTTCAGTAACTTCTTTTGTTACAGTATTCATTCTTGATAATATCCACTTGTCCGCAACACTGTAGTTTTTATTATCTTTGCACTCAGTCATTAGCTCCTCATTTACATTCATCATAACAAATCTAGAGGCGTTCCAAATTTTATTTGCAAAATTCCTAGCGGACTCTACTCTTGATTCATAGAATCTCATATCGCTACCTGGAGAATTCCCTGTAGCAAGTGAGAATCTTAATGCATCTGCACCATATTTTTCTATTATGTCTAGTGGGTCTGTACCATTCCCTAAGGACTTAGACATTTTTCTTCCCTTATCATCTCTAACCATTCCATGCATTAATACCGTTTCAAAAGGTACTTCATTTAGACTATAAAGTCCTGAAAAAATCATTCTTGCAACCCAGAAAAATATAATGTCGTATCCTGTTATTAAAACGCTTGTTGGATAAAAGTATTTTAAATCCTCTGTATTATTGGGAAATCCAAGTGTTGAAAAAGGCCACAACGCTGAGCTGAACCACGTATCAAGCACATCTTTATCTTGCCTAAGGTTTGCACTATTACATTTAGTACAATTTGTTGGCTCATCAGTTGCGACTATAATTTCTCCACAATCTTTGCAGTACCATACTGGGATTCTATGCCCCCACCATAATTGTCTTGATATACACCAATCTTGAATGTTTTCCATCCAATTGAAATATGTTTTTTCAAATCTCTCTGGAACAAATTTAGTTTTCTTTTCCCGCACAGCATCTATAGCTGGCTTTGCAAGTGTTTCCATCTTAACATACCATTGTTTGGATAACAGTGGCTCTACAGTGGTAGAGCACCTATCGTGAGTACCTACATTGTGAGCATGCTCTTTTATTTTAACGAGTAGCCCCACATTGTCTAAATCTTCTATAATAAGCTTTCTTGCCTCATATCTGTCAAGACCTGAATATTTTCCATAACCTTCACATATAGTTGCATTTTCATTCAAAACCACTATTTCAGGTAGATTATGTCTCTTTCCTATTTGATAATCATTAGGATCATGTGCTGGAGTTATTTTAACCGCACCTGTTCCAAACTCTAAATCAACGTAATCGTCTGCAACTATTGGTATTTCCCTATTTACAAGAGGTAAAATTAATGTTTTCCCTACTAGATGTGCATAACGGGGGTCTTTAGGATTTACTGCTACTGCAGTATCTCCAAGCATAGTTTCCGGTCTAGTAGTAGCTATTTCTAAAAATTCATCACTACCTGCAACCGGATATTTTATATGCCAAAAGTAGCCTGCTTGTTCTTCAAATATTATTTCCGCATCTGAAATTGCTGTCATACATTTTGGGCACCAATTTGTTATCCTATTTCCTTGGTATATAAGCCCATCCTTATATAATTTAACGAAAACTTCTTTTACTGCATGATTTAAGTTCTCATCCATAGTAAAACTTTCACGCGAAAAGTCAGCGGAACAACCTATTTTCTTTAATTGCCCTCTTATTTTTGCTCTATATTCATCAGTCCACTCCCAAACTTTTTCGAGGAAGGCTTCTCTTCCCATTTCTTTTTTCTTTAGCCCTTTCTTTAAAAGTTCATTTTCAACTTTTACTTCTGTTGCAATACTAGCATGGTCTTCTCCAGGAAGCCATAAGGTGCTATATCCCTGCATTCTTTTAGTTCTTATTAAGATGTCTTGAAGAGTATTATCAAGAGCGTGACCTAAGTGTAATTTACCTGTAATATTTGGTGGTGGCATTACTATTGTGAATGGCTTTTTATTTTTATCTACTTTCGGAGTAAAATATCCACTCTCTTCCCACCAAGCATAAAGTCTTTCTTCAAATTCTTTCGGATCATAGTTTTTAGCAATATTATTGTTTTCTTCCAATGTTAACTCCTCCTTATTTATATCATCTCTAATATTCTAAATTTTCACAAAAAACAAAAAAAGCCTACGTCTAATAAAGGACGAAGAACTCGCGGTACCACCTTTTTTCCTGCAAATCTACAGGCTCTTGATAATTTAACGATTAAGATAACCGTCTTTATCTACTACTCATATTTAAATGAATTCAACAAAGAAGCTCCGAAGCTACCTTCAAGGTTTTTCATATAGAAGATCTTACAGCCTGTGGACCTTCCTCTCTTAATACTAGTTTTCCTTTACTCCTCTTCATCTAAGCTTTTAAAGGTTTTATGAAATTTTCATTTATAACATATTATACACCCTAGTATTTATATGTCAATATTTAATTTTTAAAATTGAAATGTCACATCTACACAAATTTTCATATTATAAATAGTAACAACTTTATAATGTGGAGGTATCTATGAAGATAAAAAAACTCTCAATTCTTTCCCTAATTATTTCTATTGCTTTAATAACAACTTTACTTTCTGGATGTAAGAAAAATAATAATGACGCTTTAGTAAAGGTTAAATTAAATGAAGTAGTTCGTTCTATTTTCTATGCTCCTATGTATGCAGCCATCTCTCAGGATTTCTTTAAAGAAGAAGGCATTGAAATTGACCTTTCAACTGGTCAAGGAGCAGACAAAACCATGCAACAAGTTTTAAGTAATGCTGTAGATATAGGTTTCAGTGGACCAGAACAAGTTATTTACATCTACAATCAAAATCGAGCTGACTACCCTGTTATTTTTGCACAATTAACACAAAAAGACGGTGCATTCCTAGTATCTAGAAATGCTGAAGCAAATTTCAGCTGGGAATCTTTAAAGGGTAAAACTTTAATAGGTGGAAGACCTGGCGGAGTACCTGAAATGGCTTTAGAATACGTTTTAAGAAATCATGGAATTGACCCTAGTCAAGATATCGAACTTATTACAAACTTAGCTTTCACAGCTACTGCTGGAGCTTTCAAGGGTGGCACAGGTGATTATGTTTCTCTGTTCGAGCCTACTGCTAGCTTAATGAAAAAAGATAATTCCGGACATATTGTAGCCTCCATAGGCGCTTCTGCAGGAACCATACCTTATACCTGTTTTTATGCTACACAATCTTATATAGAAAAGAACCCAGAAATGGTTGAAAAATTTACTAGAGCAATTTATAAGGGCCAAAAATGGGTAAATAATCACACTGATGCAGAAGTAGTCAGTTCAATTAAGTCCTACTTCCCTGGTGCAGATGAAGCTGTACTTGTTGAATCTATTAAAAACTATAGAAATATTGATGCTTTTTCACCAGACCCAGTACTAAAATCCGAAGACTTAACAAGACTTATGGATATTATTCAATCCTACAAATCAGATTTAATTCCACAAAGGCCAGCATTTGATAAAATTGTGAACAATAGCTTTGCAGAAAAAGTAGTAAAAGATCTAAAATAAATATAAGTCTATAAAATGAAGGTTCGGCATTTGTGGTGTTCCGATAGTTGATAATTCGTTAACAGACTCTAAGTTTATTCCATTAAACTAAGATTCTGTAAAACTCATTATACACTATATTTCACACCACTAAATGCCGAACTTTCATAATTATATTTCACTTAACCATATCTACATACATTTCCCCGGTAATGATACCTTGACCTAATCATCCGAGGGGACATGTCCTTGGACTACTTAGACTATGTAAGTATGAAATCTCTCCGAAGTGACTTGCAATGCGAAACGATAAAACATTGAAATCCCATTTAGAAATTCTTCTTTTGCGAATATAAAATCCCCGTAGGCCTTCCAGGACGGAAGGCCAGTGAACCTGAGCCAGGATGGCGAATGTGAACGTTAGGGGATTTTATATGAGCAAAAGTTTAGAATTTCTTATGGAATTTCACGTTTCGAGTTCGTATTGCCAGCCACGCAGGAGAGATTTCATACTTTTCTAATCCATTTTCTTGTCACTAGCTACTTCCCCGTGAGCATTTTCAATTTCTACCTGGCTATTAAGGTTTTTGAATGCAACAGACATCATTAGCTTTATTCTATTAATTTGATTTACTTCACTAGCACCCGGGTCATAATCTATAGCAGTAATATTAGCGCCAGGATACCTTCTCTTTAACTCTTTAATCATCCCTTTGCCTGTTACATGATTTGGAAGACAAGCAAAAGGCTGCATACATATTATATTTTTTGTTCCACTTTCAATAAGCTCAACCATTTCGGCAGTCAAGAACCACCCTTCACCTGTTTGATTGCCTAGTGATAAAATAGGTGAAGCCCCATCAGCTAACTCATGTATAGTTTTTGGAGCATGAAATCTGATACTACTATCTAAAACTGATTTCATATGTTTCCTAAAACTTTCTATATATCCAATAGCTAAATTATTTATTACTTGAGCTTTCTTACTCTTACCCAAATATTTATATT
Source organism: Clostridium sp. (assembly GCF_051278035.1). Lineage (GTDB taxonomy): Bacteria > Bacillota > Clostridia > Clostridiales > Clostridiaceae > Clostridium_AD. The sequence goes on along the minus strand of NZ_JBNMNU010000144.1, from coordinate 2,682 downwards.
TAAAATTGGCATCATAGGCACAGTATAAGAAAAAATCCAAAAAGTCAGGCATAACAGCCTCTCCGCCTTCATTTTCAATAACATCTACAATGTTATTATTAGCTGTAGGATGAAACTTAACTAAAATCTCTCCCACTAGACCTACCTGAGGTTTCAAAATATTTTTAAGCTCTAGATTATCAAAATCGGCTACTATAGAGGAAATATTTTTTTTAAACTCCCTGCTACTTCCCTTTATTACAGATAATTTACATGTTTTCACCCATTTTTCATAAAGTAAATTAGCTGAACCTAGCACCCTCTCATAAGGTCTAACCTTGTATAATACCCTCATAAGCAAATCTCCGTATACTAAAGCCATTATTGATTTTCTAACCATTGAGTAGCTAACTTTAAAGCCAGGATTTTCTTCAAGGCCAGAAGCATTTAAAGAGACCACTGGAATATTTGGGAAGCCCGCTTCCTTAAGTGCCTTCCTAAGAAAACCAATATAATTTGTTGCTCTACATCCTCCTCCAGTTTGAGAAATTATAACAGAGGTATTTTCAATATCATACTTTCCAGATTTTAAAGCAGCAATTATTTGTCCTACTACAATTATGGTAGGGTAACAAGCATCATTATTTACATATTTTAAGCCTTCATCTACAGCTTTTGTATCTACTGATGGTAGAATTTCTAAATTGTAACCTGATGAGTTAAAGGCTTCCTGTACAAATTGAAAGTGTATCGGAGACATTTGTGGAGATAAAATTGTGTGCTTCTTCCTCATTTCCTTGGTAAAAACAACTCTATTGTAAGTCTCAGCAGTTTTAATCTGAGGAGTTCCATGCGTGTCTCTTTCACTCATTGCAGCCTTTAATGACCTAATTCTAATTCTCGCAGCTCCCAGGTTATTTCCCTCATCAATTTTTAAAGTTGTATATATCTTTCCGTTATTCGCCAAAATTTCCTGTACTTGGTCCGAAGTAACTGCATCAAGCCCACACCCAAAAGAATTAAGTTGAACAAGCTCAATATTAGGCTCGCTGGCTACAAAACTAGCCGCTGCATAAAGCCTTGAATGATATACCCACTGATCAACTGTTCTTAAAGGTCTTAAAACTTTACCTAAATGAGCCACAGAATCCTCTGTGAGTACAGGCATATCAAAGTCTGTCATCACGCTTGGAATCCCGTGATTAATCTCTGGATCTATATGATAAGGTCTTCCAGCTAAAACAATACCTTTCTTTCCGGTCCGCCTAATATATTCTACAACTTCTTCACCTTTACTTTGAATTTCCAATTTAACCTTTTCAGTTTCAATCCATGCCTTTTTAGCAGCAATAGAAATTTCACTTTTATGGATTGCAAAACATGATAACTCATCATTTAATCTACTAACTAATGCTTTGTCATTGTCTAAAGAAACAAAAGGACTTAGAAATTTAATTTTTTTATCCTTCAAGATATCCATATTGTTTTTTATTACCTCAGGATACGAAGTTACAATAGGGCAGTTATAATGATCATCCGCTCCGGGTTGCTCCTTTTTTTCATATGGAACACAAGGATAGAATATAGTTTTTATTCCCTTATTTACAAGACTCATTATATGACCATGTACTATCTTAGCAGGGTAACAAGCCGATTCTGAGGGTATAGTCTCTAATCCCATTTCGTATACAACCTTAGAAGATCTCTCCGAAATTTCAACCCTGAATCCTAAACTTGTGAAGAATGTAAACCAGAACGGATAATTTTCATATATATTAAGCACTCTTGGAATACCTATTGTGCCTCTAGGTGCCTCTTCTTCCTTTAGAGGAATATAATCAAATATTCTTTTGTATTTATAATCATATACATTTGGAATTTCTTCTTTTTTAGCACTATGGCCTAGTGCTTTTTCGCAACGATTCCCAGATATAAATTGCCTTAACTTATCAAATTTATTAATTGTAAGAACACATTGATTTGCACACTGCGTGCATCTACCCATTGAAGTTTCCACGATAAAATCATCCAATTGCTCTAAAGATAATAATGTAGTAATTTTGCCTTTCTCCGCTCTTTCCCTTGCGATAAGCGCAGCGCCAAACGCACCCATTAAGCCTGCAATATCAGGTCTAACTGCTTCTCTCTCTGAAATAATTTCAAAAGCTCTAAGTACTGCACTATTATAAAAGGTACCTCCTTGAACAATCAGCTTTTTACCCATATCTTTAGGATCTCTTATCTTAATGACCTTAAGAAGTGCATTTTTAATTACTGAATAAGAAAGTCCTGCTGATATATCCCCTACAGATGCACCTTCTTTTTGAGCTTGCTTAACTCTTGAATTCATAAACACAGTACATCTTGAACCTAAATCCACTGGACTTTTAGCACGTAGTGCTGCAGCTGCAAAATCCTCTACTCCCATATTTAAAGAATGAGCAAATGTTTCTATAAAAGACCCGCAACCTGAAGAACAAGCTTCATTTAGAAGTATACTATCAATAACACCATTTTTTATTCTTAAACATTTCATATCTTGTCCACCAATGTCTAATATAAAATCTACTCCGGGCAAAAAAAATTCCGCTGCCTTGTAATGAGCTATAGTTTCAATTTCTCCAATGTCCACTTTTAGAGCTGCCATTATTAAACCTTCACCATAACCAGTTACTGCTGAATTCAATATAATTGCTTCCTTTG
>NZ_JBNMNU010000143.1:0-11304 GCF_051278035.1 Clostridium sp. | reverse complement strand
TTAGCATATCTGTTTTTATCAAATAATTAATTTTTTCTAAAATAATATTTTGTAGAGAAGTTTTTAAATAAGAAAAACTATAACAGCTATGAGCTAGTAGTTTTTGCTTATCAACAAAACCGCCACTATCAAGTACAAATGCTAAGGAGTATAAATCCGTTTTAGAGTAAGTCACATTAGTAAAAGGGATATTAGGTATAAACAATGTATTTTCTGATGATTTTAGCCCGAAAAAATCCTTCCAGTATAAATTCAAATCACTGTGTACACCGCTAATTTTTGCGAATAAATTTGGAATATATACAGTGCTATTCTCTATTTTGAACCCCGTACGCAATGAAGAATCTTCATTCCATAAAATTTTCAACTCATAAAAGGTAGTTTTAAGTGTACTGGGATGAGTTTTATACTCCTCGAATTGCCAAGGTTTATAAAAACCATCATCGTCTGTATAAAGTGTATTCGAAAGTTCCCTTGAGGCTTTTAAAGCAATAGTTTCTTGTCTTACTAGGAGCTCTTCTTTTGGAAATTTTTTTAAATCTCCTTTGTATGGTAGCTCAACAATCATGGAAAATATATCACTATTCTCTGCAATTTGTAAAATTTTATCACAGAAAGAATTTATATATATAACATCGCAGCCTATTCTAGATAGGAAAACTAAAAATAAAAGCTCATGTCTTTTAATATCACCATAATACATGATTTTAGGGCTGAAAATATCATTTGTTGAAGCGTTTTGGAAGTCAAAATTTTTCAAGAGGGTTGGAACAAAATCATGAATCCAAGAAAGTAATTTCAAACAAAAATTTTTAACTTTAGATAAGTTTAAAGTTTTGTTTCCATTGCAGTATAAATCGAGTACATAGCTAAAACTGTTTGCCATAGAACAATTTAAAGTTGGGTTATTCGTTGGAAAAACTTTGTGTTCCATAAATAATGTAGCAAGTTTACTTGTGAGTGATGCGTCAAAGGGATCTACATATTGCCATATATTTAGTGTGCTTGAAATTAATTTAGTGCTCGTGCTTATAGGTACTCCTTCTGTGAATTTTAAATATAATTCTCCGAAGTTACTAAGGGTTTTGTCTAATATAAATAGGTCATTATAATAATCATCCTCATTTTGTTTTATTCCTATATATCTATAAAAATACACTGGGATAAATGGCGAAGGTCCGCTTAAAAATCCAATTCTCTTACTTACAGGCAATACAAAATCCTCAAATATATTCATACTGCTTTTAAGCGTAATATTTATAGAATCTTTAAAAACTATATTTGAAGTTGTAATCTTTTTTTCTATAACGGGAGAAGGTTGATTGTTTTTATGACTAATTTTCATGGGCGAACTCTTAACTTCTTTAACAGGTTTTAATTTGAAATTTAAAGCCATTAAGGTGTCTGTTTTAGGTAATTTTATTAATTTTGAAAATATATTTTCTTTATAGGCTTTTGGCGGAATAATATCTGACATTGAATTTACATAAATAACATCACAGCCTAGTTTAGATAAGAATATTAAGAAATAAAGTTCGTGTTTTTTTATTTCGCCAAAAAAGACCACCTTAGGATTAATTATATCTTCTTCATGAATTGGGTTATAGTTACAATTATTTAATAATTTTGGGGTGAAATCACAAATCCATCCTAAAAATTTAATGGAAAAATTCTTTATTATAGTTTCTGAGATATTAGGTTCACTTTCTAAATAAATAGCAGTGGTTTCGTCAAAACTATTCTGTATATAATCATTAAAAAAACTATTCTTAAAATTTGGGAATAACCCTTTAGTTTTAAGAATGCTAATTAAATCATTTCTTTTACTTGAATTAGAAGTAAGAAGTCCATTCCAGGAAATTTGCGCTATGGGTTTAGATAAAATCCTCACAGGTATTCCAGAGGTGAAGCTTAAATATGAATCTTTTAGCTTAGTTAGTTCATTGTTTAGTTTATATAAATTATCATAATAGACTTCCTTGTTCTCCAAACAACCAATATATCTATAAAAATAAATTGGTATATTTGGTGATTTAGATCTGATAAAACCAGGTCGTCTATTTGTGGGAATAAAAACATCTTGAAATAGATCTTTTGATTGTAAAATAGAAGTACTTATTTGTTTTCTAGAATTAATCAAAGCTTAACCTCCAATCTTATAAAATCCGATAATGTACATTAAAACTATGTACATTGATTATAACTAGTTTAACATTAATTTTACTATTAGTTAATAAAATATTTTTATATAGATAATACATATTTTATCATTTAATGTATAAAAACACTATAAAACTCTAAGTATAATTAATAAGGATAATTTTAAAGTGAAATAAGCTAATAATAAAAACAGAAAGGAAGTCATGAATTGAAAATTAGTGAATCTCTAAAATGCCCAAGATGTGATAGTGAAAATTTCGAAATGAAGCATGAGGCTACTTATCTCTATACATACAAAATGGACACAGCAAATAGTAATAATAATGATGATGAATCTGAAATTCTACCGTTTTTATTTGAGAATAGAGAGCAGACTTCTTTTAAAGAATATATAGAATGCCACAACTGTGGCAATAGATACCCTTGCTCTTTCCATAAAGATAGTCAAACTATAGATCTTACTATAATGAAAAAAGCAATAAGAGCAGACCATGTAGATAAGCCTGAGGTCCTTGGATAGAAAGAGTTTAAGGCAAAAAAACTCTATATTAATAACATAATTATTCAAATAAACATATAATAATTACAAACCATAAATAATTTAGGTGAGGTGAGGAGAGGGGGTTTTTAAATAATATTCATGTATATCCATATGAAATTATAAATACTTACCCACATGACGAAAATGCCTTCACTGAAGGGTTAGTATATAAAGACGGCTTTCTTTATGAGAGTAGCGGAATAGTAAGTGAGTCAGATTCACGTAAAATAGATTTACAAACAGGAGAGATTGTTAAATTACGTAAATTAGACGAAAACTATTTTTCAGGTGGAATTACACTTTACCAAAATAAAATATTACAATTAACATTGAAATCTAAGGTGGGTTTTGTTTATGACAAAGATGAGTTTAGATTAATTAATAAGTTTTACTATAACACTGAAGGTTGGGGAATTACTCACAATGATGAGCATTTAATTATGAGTGATGGTACAGATAACATATATTTTTTAAATCCTAAGAACTTTAAAAAGGTATACAATATTAAAGTTCATGATGAATTTAGACCTGTTACAAAACTAAGTGAATTGGAGTTTATTCAAGGTGAAATTTATGCCAATATATGGAGAATTAATAAAATTGCTAGAATTTGTCCTCATAGTGGTCGAGTAACTGGATGGTTAGAACTTAATGGACTTTTAACTCGTAAAAAGTATAAAAAAATAGGTATGCTTAATGGAATAGCTTATAACAAACAAAATAATCACATATTTATAACAGGCAAAATGTGGCCTGAAATATTTGAGCTTAAATTATAAAAACAACTTCAATAGTCTAAAAATCATGGTATTATGTGTATAATAAATATTTTCATATGTGGGGGTTAAAATGAAGAAAGTCATTATAACTATATTTATAACACTAATTTTTATCATAATAGCTGGATTATATGCGGTGGGAATACTTTATTCCATGGTAGAAGAGGGAGCACCAGGTTTTCTAATACCACTGGGAGTAGGTATTTTAGCAATTGTTTTTATATCAATTATAGGAATATTAATTTACACCATGTATGATAGAATAAAGGAAATAAGAGGGGGTAATGAAAATGATATTAGTAAATACTAATTATATTAGTGGTAAAGAGATAGAGACTCTTTCTATTTGCAAGGGTTCAGTAGTATGGTCAAAAAACATTGGTAAAGACATTTTAAGTAGTTTTAAAACTTTAGTTGGTGGAGAAGTTAAAAGTTACACAGAAATGATGAATGAGGCTAGAGCTATGGGAACAAAACGTATGGTAGAAGAAGCAGAAGGTATGGGTGCCGATGGTATTGTTAACATAAGGTATGCAACTAGTGCTATAATGCAGGGTGCTGCAGAAGTTATAGCTTATGGAACTGCAGTAAAATTTAAGTGATAATAAGGTATAAATATTATAAAAACACCGTAAATAATCAGTTATTTACGGTGTTTTTAAATGTGGTTAAAGTAAAATTATATTCGCATCCCTGCAGTCATCTATCATTTCATCGTTCCATATCGAAGACTGAACTTCACCAATATGAGCTTTATTTAGGAAATACATACATATTCTAGATTGACCTATTCCACCACCTATAGTATATGGGAGTTTACCTTCCATTAAAAGCTTATGGAATTCAAAGGAGATTCTTTGCTCACAACCAGCTATTTTAAGTTGCTCTTTTAACGCTATTTCATCAACTCTTATCCCCATAGAGGATAATTCAAAGGATTTTTCTAGTAATGGATACCAGAATACAATATCCCCATTGAGTGACCAATCATCATAGTCAGGAGCTCTGCCATCATGTTTACGTCCGGATTTTAGTGCACCACCAATTTGCATGATAAATACTGCGATTTTTTCTTTGCATATAGCATCTTCCCTTTCTTTTGGAGTAAGAGAAGGGTACATATCCTCAAGTTCCTGCGTAGTTATAAAGAAAATTTCATTAGGTAGAAATTTTCCAATTCTAGGATATAATTTGTGAACATGCTCTTCAGTGCCTTTAAAAACGTTATACAGTTTAGTTACAATTTCTTTTAATTTATCTAAAGTTCTATCTTCTTTAAGTATAACCTTTTCCCAGTCCCATTGGTCTACATATATAGAGTGAAGGTTATCTAAATCTTCATCTCGCCTTATAGCATTCATATCAGTATATAGACCTTCACCTGGACCAAATCCATATCTATATAAAGCCATACGCTTCCACTTAGCAAGTGAATGTACGATTTCAATATTTGTATCAGCTATAGCTTTCATATCAAAAGAAACAGGGCGTTCAATACCGTTTAGGTTATCATTGAGTCCGGTATCAGATTTGACGAAAAGAGGAGCAGATACTCTCGTTAGGTTTAACTCGCCTGCTATTCTATTTTCAAAATAGTCCTTTACCTGTTTAATAGCGATTTCTGTATGTTTTAATCCGAGTAGTGGTTGATATTTATCTGGAATTGCAAGTTGTTTTTTATAAGTTATCATTAATAATACCTCCTAAAAATTTTTATGGAATTACTAGCATGGATATGATATATATTTCTAATATTAAAACAAAAAACAAAAAACCTTTCATCCTTGTTATAGGACGAAAGGTTGAACTTCCGTGGTACCACCTAAATTAGCTATAAAAAGCTCACTCATAATCAGTACGGAAATAATACTTCGATACTGCCCTATATATAACGGTTAGGCTCCGTCCATACCTAATTTCACAATGATTTCAGCTGGAGACTCAGAGATGTTTTTCAACATAGGCGTCGTATGGAACTTACACTATAATCCACTCGCTTTGACTACTTCCTATATATACTCTTCTCGTCACAGTCTTTATAAAAATAACTTGTAATAAGTATAACTTGCAAGTTATATTTTGTCAACATGCAAAATTAAGATTTTAAATACATTATGATTAAATACTAGTAGCTTATATAAATTGTAACAAATAACTAAATATATAATATTGACAAGTATATTTAAGTGAATCATAATCATAGTGTTAACAAAAAAGCTGAACGCTAGAGGGGTATAAATATGAATAAAAAATATATAAATTGGATTTTAGTTATAGGATGGATGGTTTTAATATTTATATTTTCTAGCCAACCTGCAGAAGTATCTAATGAAAATAATAAATTTGTTATATATTTATTTAACTTACTTGGATTAGATCTAAATAGTATGCTTGGGTCTCTTAGTGATTTTATAATTAGGAAAGCAGCACATTTTATTATATATTTAATTTTGTATGTTCTAGTATATAGAGCTATGAATATAAAGGATAATAAAGATATTAAGGGTTTTATTTTGCCTATATTAATCGTGTTTTTGTATGCATGTTCCGATGAATTTCATCAAGCGTTTGTTCCAGGGAGAGGACCTGCATTTAGAGATGTATTAGTGGATACCTCTGGGGGACTTATTGCTTTTCTAATTATGTATATTAATGTCACATTAAAAAAGAAACCTGCTCCACTAAATAAAGACCTGACTAAATTAAAATAAAGTTCTGCTCCAAAAGCTAATCGGCTCCACACTCGATTAGCTTTTTCCGCTTTCACCCCCTTCATTTCTCCAGCATAAAAACCCCGAAAAAACATCCCGAAAGAATAAAGATAGATTTAAAACGTGATTTAAGGTATGATGTAAAGTAAGATAAATCAATGGTTACAGAAGTTTAAACGCAAAGGCGTGAGCCTAAAATAGAAAGAAAATATGATATAAAGACGGACGGAAAGATACATCCAGTGGAGAGTTTTGGGTGAAATAATGGTGGAAAAAAGAGTGAAAAAAGAGCGTGAAAAGGATTTTGAGGAAAAGATGAAGATGAAGTGAGGGTTTGCAAGGGTTAAGGTGGATTTGAAGGGCGAAAAAAGCAAGACTTTATTAGAATTTAAATATAGATTTGATTTTGAATTTGGGTTGTGGAGAGAGAAAAAGAGGGTTTGGAAGCAGAACTTTATTAAATTTAAGTGGTTGTGAATGAGGCGGTGTGGTTGGGTGGAGTCAGATCTTAATTAGAATCTAACAATTAATATTACATTAAAAAAAAGACCTGCTCCACCTAATAAAGACCTGACTAAATTAAAATAAAATTTCGCTCCAAAAGCTAATCGGATTAGCTCTTGATTAGCTTTTTCAGATTTTAAACCTTCATTCACCCCAGAATAAAAAACCCTAAAAAACATAGCGAAAGAATTAGGATAGATTTAAAACGTGGTTTAAAGTAATATAAATCAATACTTACAGAAGTTTAATTGCAGAGGCATGATCCTAAAATAGAAACTTGTTCATTCATAAAATTTTGAAGAATACTATAAAAAACAACAGGTCAATTCGACTATAGTAATAAACAGGTTGTAAGATTTAGACATATCAATTTTAATATAATTAGAAGCATAAATGAAAATATTATTAAGTTTAATGAAATTAGTGAAAAAATAAAAATTAATATGTCTATTGGGTTCTCAGTATCTCAGAATTCCTTTAATAATATGAATCGCTTATTCATTATGGCAGACAAACGTATGTACCAAGAGAAGAAAGCTATGAAATACTGAAAGTTTAGACGTAAAGGCGTGAGCCAAAGATAGAAAGAAAATAAGATATAAAGACGAATTGAATACAAAAGGTGGTTTAAAGTTTGAAAATATATATAACAAGGCATGGAGAAACTCAGTGGAACAAAGAAGGTAGAATGCAGGGATGGAAAAACTCTGATTTAACGAAAAAAGGTGTAGATAATGCTATTAAGCTTGGTAAAAGCCTAAAACATATAGACTTTGATTGTATTTACTGTAGTCCGTTAGGAAGAGCAACTGATACGGCGAAATACATTAGAGGAGATAAGAATACAGAAATTATTATTATCGAATCTCTGAAGGAAATGGGATTCGGAGCATATGAAGGTATGGAAAATGAAAAAGTAAAGGAGCTGTATACGCAGCAGCAGTACAATTTTTGGAATAAACCACATTTATATAAAAATACAGATGGGGAAAGATTTGAAGATTTGATTGATAGAGTAAATAAGGTATTAAAGCACATTATAAATAACGTAACGGGTGAAAACATCTTAATAGTGACGCATACACTTGTTATTAAGGCTCTTTATTTAATAATAAAAAATCGTTCGCTGGAGGATTTTTGGAAACCTCCATTTATGTATGATACATGTTTAACTATCCTAGAAGTAGAGGGCACAAAAATTGAAATTATATTAGAGGCTGATGTATCCCATTTAAATTAAAATAAGCTTCTGAATATGCTTATTTTTAATGAAAGCTCAAAGGGTGATTTAATGGATTACTTGGCACATTTATTAATAAAGTCAATGGCAGATACGCTATATATGACTGGTATGATAATTCTCGTTGGATATATTCTTGGATTCTTAAGGGACCGTTCAATAGCAAACTTCCAAAAAAGTTTTGGGTGGAAAGCAGTTGCTATAACCGCTATTATAGGGGTGCCTATTCACGAAATTTCTCATGCTCTCTTTTGTTTCATGTTTGGTCACAAAATTATAAAAGTTGTTCTGATACAAAAGAGAGATGAAAATGGAGTGCTTGGGTATGTGAATCATTCTTATAATCCAAACAGTATATATCAGCAAATAGGTAATTTTTTCATCGGTATTGCCCCTATTTTGGGAGGGATTGCATCTATAATTGCACTAATGCGTATTATAATTCCAAGGGCATATAATGAATTCATAACTATATCTATGAATAACTTAGACATAAGTAAATTAGATGGCGCGTCTATAAATGGAATTTTCAATTCTTATATTAAGTTAATAACAACGATTTTCTCCATTAATAACTTTGAGAGTCCATACTTTATAGTGTTTTTGATTCTGGCAATATGTATTTCATCCCATATATCCTTAAGCTCTTCAGATATTAAAGGTGCGGGTAAGGGGTTACTTATAATATTTATAGCAGTGGTAGTTATAAACGTCCTTGGGCTTTCAAGGTTTGTTATGGCTGAGGTTATATTAAAATATAATATTGTAATTATAGGGTCTCTAATAGTATCATTGATTTTTTCAGGTATAACTTACATTATAAGTTTACTGCTAGCATTAATTAGAGCAGATTAGGTTTTATTTATTTCAGATAAGAAACATTGTCCTCAATTTGTTTAAATATAGATCGGACCGCTTTTGACCAGTTTTTATCTTGAGAGTATTTTCTGTTAATCCAAGTAATGCCATCTATATTATCAGGCTTATTTTTGCTTAAATTGACTAAAGTTCTTGCGGCAATGGTAGTAGTATCTTCAATATTAGTATTATATTTTTTCCAACTATTAAACACATTAAAAGGGTTATTGGCAATTTTATAAGCATTATCATTATTTTTGGGAACAAAAGATTGCTCTTGCCCTGTAATAGCAAACATAACAAGGGGATTCAGATTAAAATCTTTGCTAACAGATAATATTGTTGAGAAATAAGGTTCTTCAGCTAAAAGAGAATTCTTTGTTTTTAAAAAATCTTTCAAATTTGTTGTATTAACATCTTTGTACATTAAATAATCTGATAGATGAGCATTAATAACAGGAATTTCACTAGGTACATCAGACGTTGACCTATTTTTTTTGATTTCTTCTACTTGTCCACGACTTACAGGGATTTCTTGACTAGCATCTTCTTTAAAGCGCGTAGAAGGAGATGACTTATTCGAAAGTGATATTATAGATTTATGTTCAGTTAAAGCTATTTTTTTTGATTCGTTGTAAGGTACAGAATTTAAAGAACTTAATTGTCTAATACATATTATGATAATCAAAATACAAACAATTATAAATATTTGAGATTTACAATTAATAAAAGCGTTTTTAATATTCATTTGCTTACACCTACCTATAATTTTTTTAATCTTTATGTAAAAGCAATAGCAATGCTGTATTACAAATATTGACAACTAATAAAAATAATATTCATTGTGAATTATTGTATGCATACATTATTTAATATCTACTAACAGTGATATAATTTAATAATAAGAAAAACTAACTACATTTAAAGGGAGTGGGAAATATGAAAGTGTCTCAGATAATGACTCCAGGACCAACGCAGGTAAGAGAAAATGTTAGAATTGCTAGGTCTTTAGCTACTACTAATCCAGATATAGATTTACAGTTTTATGAGTTTTACAAAGAAACTTGTAAAAAAATAAGTATGTTCTTAAAAACTAGTAACCAAGTTATAATATTAAGTGGTGAAGGAATTTTAGGCCTTGAAGCTGCATGTGCATCCCTAACTGAAACTCATGATAGGGTATTAGTAATTGATAATGGGATATTTGGAGAAGGTTTTGCAGATTTTGTTAAGATGTACGGTGGGGAAGTAGCGTTTTTTAAAGGTAATAGAAAATGTGCTATCGATACAGTGGAACTAGAAAAATTCTTAGAAAAAGACCATGATTTTAAATACGCTACTGTAGTGCATTGTGACACTCCTTCAGGAGTTCTAAACGATATAAACAAAATATGCCATTTACTAAAGAATAAGGGTATATTAACTGTAGTAGATAGTGTAGCGGGTATGGGTGGAGAAGATATAAGAGTAGATGAATGGAAAATAGATATAGCACTCGGCGCTTCACAGAAATGCGTTTCGGCTCCAGCAGGGCTCACTTTAATAAGTATAAGTGAAGATGCATTTAAATTAATGGATCAGAGAACAACCCCGATTGCATCATATTATTGCAATTTACTTATATGGAAAGATTACTATGAGAATAAATGGTTCCCTTATACACCACCAATAAGTGATATTGTTGGTCTTAGGCAGGCTATTGATAATATATTGGAAGATAAAAGGATGATCCAAAGGCATGAGCTTATTGGTAAAGCTACAAGAAAAGCAGTAACGGAAGCAGGGCTTAATTTACACATTGATAAGGGGTATTCCAATACTGTAACCGTTATAGAAATTCCTAAAGGTATTAATGATAAGGAACTGTTAAAACATATGATTGACGAGTTTAATGTATTTATATCTGGTTCATTTGGATATCTGCAAGGAAAAGTAATAAGAATAGGACATATGGGAGAGAATGCTCGGAAGGATAAAATGACATATACTCTATTAGCATTACAAAATTCATTAAAGGCACAAGGTTTTGAATGTGAAAAGAATATGGTTGAAGTGTTTTTAAAGGAAGCAAATAAAATATAACGGAATTTTAGTATAATTTTAATGAAACTGGGGTATACGAGTCCGAGTGTATCAAGGTGAAAGAAACTTAATAATCACTAGCATTTTAGAGAAGGTTGCATATAATTGTTGATTTTGAATAGTTTGTATGAATGTATTATATGGGTATATGATAGAATACTCTTTGTCGTCGCAAAGCAGTGGCGAAGTAAGTTAAATGTTGATTATTGTTCAATTAGGTTTTAAATGAAAATTAATTTTAGAAACTTGTTGACAAAACGATGAACATCTAGTAAAGTAGTAGAAGTCGTCAGTAATTGACGGATATACGAAACAAATTGGTCTTTGAAAATTAAACAGAGAAATAGGTAAAGATAGCAAAATAATATTTTGCTAAACCAGTTAATTACTTTAGTAAATAAAGTGAATTTTAGTCGTAAGACTAAATAG
>NZ_JBNMNU010000142.1:0-11398 GCF_051278035.1 Clostridium sp. | reverse complement strand
TGTACGTGTCGTTGCTAAAGCAACTAAAGCACTGTATAGTGGAAGACCATTACCTGCTGAAGGAATTATCAAAAAATTATTAAGCAATACCAGTTTAGAAGGTTTAATTTAAGCTTATTCGAAATACAAATAATAAAAAGCTATGAAATATGAGTTTAAAAACTTAATTTCGTAGCTTTTATATATATAATACTATTAATGTATTTAAAATTTTAATAAAGCTTTATGGGTATCTCCGCTTATTATTTTATTAAGATTATCAATGATTTGCTCTGGATTCTCTTTCATGTTTTTTCTTATCCACTCAAGCAATAAACCAACAAGAGCAACCTTATAAAAGTTTACTACAAATTCCTTTCCTTTTTCAGACACCTCTGTGCCTAAGGTAATTTCATCTACAACATTTAAAACGAGGTTGTACACTGCACTGTATAAGTGAGTTTCTAATTGGTCTCGACCAATGGAATTATAAGTATTTAGAACCATTTTTCGGTTTTCACTCAAATAATAAAATATCCTCAAAAAACCCTCTTGCCATGTTTTATAGGTTTTGTTTTCTGCCATTACACTTGAAACTTCATTTTTGAAAATCCACTCTAAAAGTGCATAAATATCTTGAAAGTGATAATAGAATGTACGACGATTTACTTTACATTCCTTAACAATATCATTAATTGTGATTTTAGCTAAAGGAGTAGTATTCATTAAACTTTTTAGTGATTGTGCTAAAGCTTGCTTTGTGATTTCTGACATACTTTATACCTCCTTTTTTACTTTACCTTCTATTTTAATGATGCTCCTATCATGAATTTAGATTATTTACTTAATTATAGTATTGTATAAAGTAAAAAGCAATTGCTAAAAATGTGGTTTGAAATCAAACTATCTTTCTAGTGTAATTAGTTTTATATAAAACTATACTTAATGGAAATCACAAAGGCAGAACTATAGTTAATCTAGATTTATAGATTTTAAAAAGCTATACAATAAAAGGAACAAGAAAGCATATGCTCTCTTGTTCCTTTTATTGTATTTATATAACTGTATGCTTCATTTATTATAAGTCTTTTTCGTAACTTTCTACCATTTTTTTAACCATATTTCCACCTATTGATCCTGCTTCTCTTGAAGTTAGATCTCCATTATAACCATCTTTAAGATTAACCCCTAGTTCGCTTGCAGATTCCATTTTAAATTTATTTAAACCTTCTTTTGCTTGTGGAACTAATGTTTTATTTGCCATAATAAATTCCTCCTTTTTTTATAATTTGTTTGTTTTATTAGCATGTTCAATTTTCAGATAAATATGTTGTCTTATTTTTGGTTCAATAGTTTATTGTTATAACATATTCTTAATTATTCCATTAACTAAAAAAAGGGTTTGGAGAACTTTTATTGAATTTACTAATACATGAATAACTTGCTATATTCAAAATAGTAAAGTACGGAATGGAGGGACAATATTATAATTATATTTTTTCATGAATATCGGAATAACAAATGGTGGTGGCAGTATAAACATCATATATACTGCTATTACAAAGATCTTATCAAGATGCAAAAATCCAACTATTAAGAAAATATTAATAAAAAAAGCTATAACTACTAGAATTATAGTTTGATTATTTACTAATCTTTTTTCCGCTTTGAGTGTTTATAATTATTATACCAGCTATAACTAAAATTACAGCCATTATAACTTTAATGCCTAGCATCCTTTCATGTAAGAAAACATAGGATAGAAACACACCAAATAAAGGTATAGTAAATTTATATATAGTAACCCTTCCAACGCCATTATATTTAAGTAAAACTGTCCATATAGAAAATGCTGTTCCAGATATAAATCCTAAGTATAAGAGCAATATTGAACCACTAATAGTAAAATCCAATCCTCTTGCACCTCCCACAAATCCTGTGAGTATTAGAACTATAGAACCAATGAACAACTGGAATCCTGTAATCACAAAGATTCCTATGTCCTTTGCAATTTTTTTGGTGTATATGCCCGCTAATGCGCCTAGCAAACTAGAAATTATTACAAATCCATCGCCGGTTAATGTAAAACCACCTTGCATTCCCCCACCATTCATATTTACAAGAGCAACACCTATAAATCCAATCACTACTCCAACTATTCTCCTAGAACTTAGTTTGTCCTCTTCATAAAAAAAATGAGCTATAATAACGCTGAAAAATGTACTTGTAGATGCAAGTATAGCCCCCTTTGTGCCAGAAGTATTTGAAAGTCCTATGTAGAAGAATACATACTGCAGTGAAGTCTGTAAAAACCCTAAAAAAGCAATCTTATATATGTCTTCCTTTCTTACCTTTAAAGATCTTCTAGTTACGATACAAAATATGAATATTAAAATAGAGGATATTAAAAACCTAAAACCTGCAAAAAGTATTACCTCATAAGTATCGCTTCCTCTTATAGAAAATATTTTGTAACCTGTCTTTACTGAAGGAAACGCACTTCCCCATAAAAAGCAACTAATAAGTGCTAAAATCATAATCACATATGTTTTATTAAATATCACATCTTCTTTATCTTTGTGAATTATATTTTTCTCATTTATATATTTTTGTTTACTTTTTTCCAATTATTTCTCACCTCGCAATTTACTTTTTTAAGTTTTTATCTGCATTTTATAACAAAATGGGTAGACTATATAGTGCACTGAATATATACAGTGTAATTTATATATTCGAAGGGAGAATACTTATGAACAAAAATAATTCAGAAAAAACAAAAAAATCAAATAACCAATTAGATAACAACTTTACTACTAATGGTTATTCAAATGGTTTTTTAAATGGTTTTACTGAGGATCCTTCAGGCGCTGAAAATCCTAGTATAACTATTAACTCTAGTGATGTTACTTCAAAAGCAAAAACAAAAGGTCAATTAGATAACGAACATGCTATTAATGGTTACTCTAATGGTTTTCTGAATGGCTCTACTAAAGATACTGATAAAAGATAAGAATTAAGACAATCTTAAATTAAGGTCCACTTATTCATCTATTACAACTTCCAAATATAAAAGTAGCTAGCAAAACATAATAAGTTTTACTAGCTACCTTTAAGATCTATTTTCTACCCGAAGATTCTTCTAGTATACGTACCGTTTTTATTAAGGAATCAGTGAATTCTTCATTTGAAGAGTTTTTAAAGATAAGTAAGTCATCTTTTACACTTGGATCATCCAGGGCAATAGGAACATCAAAATTAGTCTCTGCAATATATTCATTCCAATGTGCAAGTTTCCATATATCCCTATCAGAATTTCTCTCAATCATTCTTTGCTGGGTTATATCTATTGAAGTTTCTACCCATATAACGACTAAAGATGCGTTTTTATCTTTTAATATTTCTTTTAGCTTTTTGATATAGTTCAAATCTCGTATTTCTTTTGTAAATGGTGCATTAATTAGCACAATATCATCATAATTCAGAGCTTCAAGTGCAAGTGCAACTATTGTTTCGTATTCATAATCACGTATGTTTTCATTAAAAAAATCTGAACTTCTATTGTATTCTTTACCTGCTACAACAAAAATCTGTTTCGATAGTGTTATGAGTGTATCTTTATCAAAATAGGCAACATGGCTTAATTCCTCAGCAAGCTTTTTTGCAATATAAGTTTTTCCACTTGCTGGTGGTGATGTTACTAAAATTAATTTTTTCACAGTAATCCTCTCCTAGTCAAAAAATACTAATTATGAAAGTTTTCAAATTTGTTCAACTATTCACGTACACGCTTATTATACCTCTTTTCCCTGTTTAATATGTTATAAGTTATGTATTTTGTATTTTATTTTGTTAATGCATTTTCAATAGATTTTAGAATTACTTTACTGCTATTTGTTGCCCCTGTTATGGTATCTACTTGTAAACTTTGAGCCTCTAGTACCTTTTCAGGAATAACTTCTGCGCTCTGTCCCCTTTCAGTTTTATGGCTTAATAGAATTATATCTTCAATCTTGTTATTCTTGACCGTAACTGAAACTTCTGAGGCAACAAGAACAGCATCACAAAAGCCTGTATATTTGCCATCAGAAACCTTTGTTAAATCCACATTACTTATTTTAATTGCGTTGACTATTTTATCATATTTCTTCAGAGAAATATAATATTCCCCACCTATTATTCCACCAACTAAAACAATAATACAGACTGCACCCAATAATATTTTCTTTTTCTTATTTAACATAACTACGTTTAACATAACAATCTCCTTTATTTTTTAATAGACCTTAATAAAAGTTCAAATCCATCTTCCATTAATTCCTCAATGCCTTTATTATAATAGGAATTAATATATTTTTCTTTTTTATTAATTAATACAGTAAACCCTAACATAGTCGACCATAGCATAAGGCAAACTGTAACTGAATCTGTATCATTTAAGATCTCACCCTTCTCAATTCCATTAATAATGCAGCTATTTAGAAGTTTGAATGAGTATTCACCAGTTAGGTAACATTCATTAACTAAGGAAGTACTATCATCAACTTGAAAATCAAAATCTTTGTTTTCATAATCTGAAATAGCCTTAAAATATCCCGGATAAGTCCTACTAAATTCAACAAAAGTCTGCCCTAGTTTTTTAATCTTTTTAATCTCACTCATTTCAATATTTTCGCTAATCGTTTTATCATACAAAGCATTTAGAGATTTAAACCCTAATAGCATAATTTCATAGTATAATTCTTCTTTATTTTTAAAATAAGAATATATAGTTTTCTTAGTAAATTCAGCCTCCTTTGCAATATCGTCCATTGTTGAATTTTCAAAACCTTTCTTGAAAAATACCCTCTCAGCTGCATCTATCATGCCATTTTTACGAACTAACCGCTCTTTTTCCCTACGTTCTATAACACCCACTATAATTACACCTCCAGTTTACATTGTATACACACCGTATACTTAATATATTTCAAGTATACAATGTTTAATTATAATGTCAATTAAATAATATTTAAATACAATATATAGCAATTTTATATTGACAAGAATCTTAATATAGGCTAGAATCAATTCGATGGTTATCGAATAATGATATCTTTAGTTAGGGGTTAATAAAAATGAATACAAGGAAAATGGCAAAAATATTTAAAGCTCTTTCTAATGAGAATCGATTAGAGTTATATTTTAAAATTTCCGAGGCTCACGAATCCGGTTTTGAAGCCGGTGGAAAATGCTGGGTTGCAGATATCACTGCTTGTTTGGGTATTGGAGCACCGACAGTCTCTCATCATATAAAAGAGCTTGTGAACGCAGAGCTAATTACCACTGAAAAAAAGGGAAAGTTTTTAATATGTAGAGTAAATGAACAACTAGTTATGCAGGTAAGCGAGATGCTAGCCCTGCAACCTTCTATTAAATGATAAAGGAGTAGTTATTATGGAGAGCGTTGCACTTTTAAAATGTACAGATTATGACGTAGAGCTAATAGAAAAAACATTAAGAGAAGGTTTTGAACTTCTTGGAGGGGATTCTTTTTTAAGAAAACTTATACCTGAAAATAGTAAAGTTTTATTAAAACCTAATTTTCTTAGCATAGAACAAAAGGGATCACCAGTTATAACTCATTACGCAGTTTTTGAAGCTGTAGTTAGAATAGTTAAAGAGTACAGCGAAAACATTATATTCGGAGACTCACCTGGTTTTGGAGATTCAAGAAAGGCAGCTGAAAAGTCAGGACTTATGGAAGTTGCTAACAGATATGGGGTTGTTTTTGATGAATTTAAAGATGATGTCCATGTAATGCTAGACAAATCTATATTATGTAAATCTTGGAATGTAGCTAGGGCACCTTACGAAGCTGATGTTGTAATTACACTTCCAAAGCTAAAGACCCATGCTATGGCATACTATACTGGAGCAGTTAAAAATCAATTTGGTTGTGTTCCGGGCACTCAAAAGGCAACATGGCACACAAGAATGCCAGACGCTAATAATTTCAGTAAAATGCTATTGGATGTAAATACTGTGGTTAACACTAGCTTTGCAATTCTTGATGGAATAATTGCAATGGAGGGAAATGGGCCTAAGAGTGGAACCCCTAAAAAGATGGATACTATAATTATGGGCCAATGTTTAACCGCTGTGGATTCAGTTGCAGTAAGATTAATTGGTTATAATGATGTTTTAAAAATTCCCCTTTTAAAAGAAGCATATGATGCAAAATGGGGGGCTGTTCTACCAGAAGATATAGAGGTATTGGGAGAAAAAATAGAGTCAATGAAATGTGAAGACTTTAAGCTATCAAGAAAAGGAGGCAGTTTTTATTTTGTAAACCCTTCCGTAACTCATTTTTTAACCTCAATGATTGCACCAAATCCAGTTCTAATAGAAGAGAAATGTATTGGTTGCAAGAGATGTGATGAAGTTTGCCCACAAAAGCCTGAAGTTATATCCTTTATAAAGAAAGGAAATAAAGTAATTCCTAAATGGGATTACAGTAAATGTATAAGATGCTTCTGTTGTCAGGAACTTTGTCCAGAAGGTGCAATAGAAACAAAGAATAAGACATTAGGTAAACTGTTAGGTTTAAAATAGAGAATTAATGACTTTGCTTAGAATACCACTCCTGTGGTGACAGACTTTCATCTGTTACATTATTTCTATCTCCTAAAAGTTCTTTGCAAAGCCTCATCATGATACTCCCTTTGAGATCATTATTATTGCTTCTTTTTTCAAATTGAGCAAGTAAATAATTGAGAGATTCATCACCCATTTTAACTATATTTTGATATTCATTTTGATGAGCTTTAATATAGTCATTAGGGCTAGACGATGTATTTGGCGATGACATAATTATCTCAATATATTTCTCGATTTGGTCATTTTTTGGTGTTTGTTTAGCATTTGGATCCTTCGATAATGCATCCCGAAGTAAATCTACCTTACCCGCAAGCACCGAAATATCACCATATTGTTTTTCAATAGAAGCCCGCGTAAATGTAAATGTGGTATCATATTTTGAATCATCTAGTTTTCCATCAGACTGAGAATCACGAAATGCAAAGGTTACTTCGTCTAGATTATCAATCATGCAAAATAAAACTAATGCATTTCTGCTCATATTAGAATAGATTACATTATTATGATCGACAATTGGCCACTCACTGATATGTGAAGCATATTTCTTCGCTTCATAAAACACATTAAGCTTATATGGTTTTTTTTCTGTTACCATTGAGATATATTGTTGCTTAAAATAGGTATAAGGCTCCGGTAGAGCATTTACTATAATAGAAACCTTGCTGTTATCGCCTAAATATGGTGTTTTATATTTTGAAATCCCAATTAAATCGTATGCTGGCATCCCAACTTTTACAACAAACCCATAGCTAACTGTTCCTCTATCCTTAAAGTTTATTTTTATGGTATAGATATATTCACCCGCATCTTTCAGTGCAGTCATACCTAAATCTCCACCCTGTACAAAGCTTGGTGGTACTGGCTTGTATAATTTTATGGACTTACCGTCTTTATATATAGAAATCTCTTCTATTGAAAGATCATATTGTTTATCATTTTTTAATTTCTGTGTTCCAATAACAAATTCCTGACTTGGTTTTATTGAAGTAGCGTTCTCTAATTTGTAATTGAAATTTTTAGGATCATCTGAGTCAGCCTCAATATTTTCACCATTATATTTCCAAGAATAAGTACCCATGAGTGCAACTTTTACTTCTTGGTCTACCACATTTATATATATATCAGGTGGAGCGTTTTTTACAGCTCCAACTCCTGCACCTAAATATAATGCACCAAATATAAGACCTCCTAGTAAAATTACTGAGAGAATTATTACCTTTTTTGATTTTCTACTATGGTTCATAATTGCTACTAATCTCTCCTTTAAACCCCTTTTCTCATCTAACATAGTCACCTGTAATATCCCAGTAGGATATTTATTATGCGCTACAACAGATATTAATGTATCCCCATAATCTTGTTTTTCTGCAGGACTAAGGTTTTTGATGACCGCTTCATCACAAGCTAGTTCACAAGAACTATTAATATCCTTTTTAATAAAATACATAAGTGGGTTAAACCAATGGATTGATGAGACTATCATTGTCAGCCATTTCACTCCAATATCAAAGCGTTTAAGATGTATAATTTCATGAAGCAGAATATTTTTCAGCTGAATTTCATTAAATTTAATATCTGGAATAATAATACAAGGTCTTATAACTCCAATTAGCATTGGAGTGTTTAAAAATCGATTACGTACAAGCCTGACATTATTTCGTCCATTAAGTAAAGTGATTAACATTTCTTTTTCCATATTAACAGCTAATGTATTTGTTTGTTTTAGATGTTTTAAAAATTTAGCATACCCAGTTAAGTTAACAGTAAGTGCGATTATTACGCCCAGCATCCAAATGTATATAGTATATTGGTTAAATAAATCCTGAAAATATCTACCATGATCGGCATCACCATTATAAACACCATTAGCTACATTTTCTTGAACACTTAGTACTGAATTTGAATTGGGTATATTTTGAGCTGTCCCAACCATTGGTTGAACCGCTGGTTGAACTTCCACTTGAGAAGTTTCTACCACTGCCGCTTGATTACCATAAAACAATTCATTCATTATGCTTGTTTCAAGAGAAAATGGTAGTGTCAATCTTAGAATCACCACAATCCAGATGTAGTATTGTATAGACTTTGAAATTTTGTGTTTTATAAATGGCTTCACAGCAAATATTAACACCGCGAGAATACTACCTGACAATGAAAGTGATAGCAATAGTTTAACTGCTTCATTCATCAATATCACCTACCTTAAATAGATCACGTAGCTCCTCAATTTCAGTATCATCAAGTTTTTTGCTTCCCAAAAGAGATGCTACAAGTTTTTTTGCACTGCCAGAATATAACCTATTGATTAAATTTTGCGTAGTATATTCATTGTATTCCGCCTCACTAACCAAAGGCTTATAATAGAATACCTCTTTTTTAGTAGCTATTACTACACTCTTATCACAAAGCCTGCGAAGTAATGTTTTTATTGTAGATGTTTCCCATTTACTCGTTTGCTCAAGTGCTCTTCTAATATCTGACATAGGAAGTTCTCGATCCGCTTCCCAAAATATACGCATAACTTCAACTTCTGAATTTGTTATTTTAGAAACCAATGCACTCATATTCATTTCCCCTCTCGGGTTACTCGTGTAACCTTAAATACAGTTTACAACTGTAACCTTTGCATGTCAATATGTAATTTACATTTATTATTTCATACTATAATCAAGTGTAAATTACACATTCATTGGTCTATTTTTTTTACTTGTATATTTTATCGTTAGTACCACTGCATTTTAGACAGATTAAAAAGATGAATGGAAATTAAAACATATCCTCCCATTCATCTTTTATTTAATATCTTTTATTTTATCCCTTTAAAATTATATCTCTCTTTTGATTATATTCTTGTTCTGTAATTTCGCCTCGAGCAAATCGCTCATTTAAAATATCCATGGCACTGTTACCTCTTATATTATTATAGTGACCCTTGTTATTAGAATGACCTATTAACTTGTAAATTGCATATACAATGATCGCAACAAGAACAATCGGTACTAACATCATAAACATCCCGCCATAACCAACTCCATAACCCATCATAATATTAAAATCCTCCTTTATATTTTTTTATTGTTAGTATTGTTAGTATTTATTTAATTATAAACTTTCCATACATACCCTTTGATGCATGACTAGTATATTGACAAATGTAATAAAAGTCTCCCTCTTGGATACTATTAAAAGTAGTAATTGCATTTGGGTACTTACCCATTGTGGCCGTAGGAAGTGTTGTAATAAAGGTATCAGGATAGATGTCACCGCCCATCATGGTCATATAATTATAAGGTGGAGTTGCGTTTGTAATCTCTACTCCATGAGACATCCCTTCATCTTCATTAATCATTTCCAAAGAAATCTTTGCATCTTTAGGAACTTGTAGATTAGGATTAATTAAGCCACCAATAACAAATTTCCCATCTGCTATTTCAGGTCCAGCTAATAATACAATAGTTATATCTTTACCCTCAAATGAAATAGTATTATTTTCTTTATCCACTATAGCCTTTTTTAAAGAATCCTCCATATGCTTATTTGCAGTTTCTTCATCTAATAAAAAAATGTTGGTGTCTCCATTTTGAAATCCGCTTCCGCCCATCATTCCTCCAAAATTATTACGCCCGCTATTGTTACCATTATATCCATTCATCATGCCCCCGAAGTTTTGGTAATTTTGATTTCCTCCTCCTCTTTCCCTGTTAAATGGGAGATTCATCATCCCTTGATTATTGGAGTTAAGTGCTGAAGATTCATTACCCTTTACTAATTGAAGACTCCAAGCACCATAACCAATAAGAGCGGCAGTAGAAATAATTAACACTAAGCTCCAACCTATCTTTGATTTTTTCATAATATCACCTATCCTATCTTTTTATATAAATTCATATTTTTCATTTCGAATCAATGTGAATTAATTCATCTTTCCTCGATATAAGTTCATTATATAAAACAATTGTGTGGCAATTATGGAGATATAAAAACTAAAGGTAATATCTATTTATAATAGCCTTCACGAACAATAATTTAACAAAATATGAATGATTCTTTTCCACGTAACCCCACCTAATTAAATACTAGAAGGATTTCACAAAATAGTGTTGAATACTTATATTAGAATTACTAATGAAAAACTTTAGTTATAAAATAGATAGTGTTAACTAACCTATGAAAAAACTAGATTAAAAATTTTCAGATTTAAATTGTACCTTGAAAAATGAAAATATACCTTAAAGGAATGAAACATTAGTTTTGTTATCAACAAAACTTTGGGTTTTCTTCTTGGCAAGCAAAAATACACCTTTAAGATTGTTCCTTTTTTCTAAGAACACTGAAGGTGAAAAAAATTAGATTATATCAAAAGATAAATCGTAAATTCAGCTATACAACTTGCTTTTTCAATATAAGTTGTTGTGACAGTTCAATTAACTTTTGCCATTTTCCTGGCATGGTAGAAATTTTGTCAAGCTCAGGAATAGAATTTAATGGGCCCCAATAGGCATAGGTATGAGGTCGAAGAAAATTGTAGTAGGCTACGAATAGGGCTAAATGTGTATTTGATCCTTCTTCACTACCAAATCCATTTGTAACCCGATAGGAAAATTTAAATGTTCTGTTCAGGCGTTCTATTATTTGTTTAAGCCAACGATATTCAGTTGAAATAGGGTCAGAGTTTGTAAGTCCAATCACTTGTATTACGTCAAAGTCCATGTTATTGAGTTTAAACTGTTGCTCCGCAAGTTTATATGCGGTATACCCGTCAGCAACGAATTTAAGAGCCTTG
>NZ_JBNMNU010000141.1:0-11415 GCF_051278035.1 Clostridium sp. | reverse complement strand
TTCATCCACGGTTATTGAAAGTAATAGTCCCATATACACATTAAAAGCGGATAAAATAAAAATTAATAACATTATTATTTTAAGTGTTAAATTAGAAATATACAAATAACTCACAATAGCCAATAATGCAGATATAGCAAAGATACTACCAAGTTTTATTATAGAATCACGTTTCCCAGCAAATTTTTCCATGTACTCTCCTTTGTTTATAGCTATTTTGTATCGATGTCCATATTGATTCTTCCATCTTTTATCTCAATTATCCTATCAGTTTTTTCTGCTATCCTCCTATCATGTGTAATAATTATGAAAGTCGTCTTAAATTTCTCGTTTATATCCCTTAGTATAGTGTATATATTCTCTGTTGACTCAGAGTCTAAGTTTCCTGTAGGCTCATCCGCAAGTATTATTTTAGGGTTATTAATTAGTGCCCTTGCAATTGCAGTTCTCTGCTGCAGTCCTCCGGACATATTAGTTGCCAAATTATCTTTTACTTTGTAAATCCCAACCAAGTTCATGAATTCCTCTGCTCTTTCTATAATTTCTTTAGAAGGTTTAGGGTTATTCATCATATATGGAATAAGTACATTCTCTATAGCTGTGAATTCTGGTAACAAATAATGAAATTGAAAAACAAATCCAATAGTTTTATTTCTAAGTGCAGCTAGTGCGTTCTTACTCATGCTATCTGTTCTTTTACCGCTTATATAAACCTCTCCACTGGTAGGTTCATCCAAAGTTCCCATGATATTCAGAAGTGTACTTTTACCACTTCCTGATTGACCAATAATTGAATTGAAAGAGCCTTCTTCAAAAGACAAGTTTGTATCAAATAAAACCTGTGTTTTTACAGCAGTGCCATAAATTTTATTTATATCCTTTAATGTAATAACGCTAGCCATTCTTAATCACCTCAATCGGTTCTAATTTTGATGAGCTTCTTGCTTGTATAAGAGCCGCTAACGATGCAGAAACTACAGCTATAGCACCTGATAATGCAATGAATTTATAATCTAGATAAAGTGGTATAATTGATGTCCCATCAGGATTTAACGCGAATTTGGTGAATCCCACCATAAGTGTAATCCCAAAGATTATTCCCATTATTGCCCCAGCAACCCCTAATAAAAGTCCTTCATACAAGAAAATTTTACTGGCATCTCTATCCTTTATTCCCATAGCTTTAAGTATTCCAATTTGTTTGGATTTTTGAACCACTGTTATAGCAAGCACACTTGCAATGCCAAGAGTCACAGAAATAAGTACGGAAACTTGTATCATCAAACTAGAAACACTTTGTCCGTTAAGACCCCCAAGTAATTCTTCGTTTTGATCCTTCCAGTTTTCAACTTTTACATTATTATCTGCTAACTCTTCATTTATGCTTATTGCAATTTCATCTGCTTTAAATACATCTTTTGAGTTTAATTGCATTTCTATAGACGTAACTTTATTATTAAAATCAAATATGTCTTGAGATGTTTTAAGATTTGTTATAATCCAAGATTTATTTATATTTGCTACCTTTAAATCATAAAACCCAGTTACTATAGAATCTTTAGTTTTCCCATTAGGTGTAATCAGTGAAATCTTATCTCCAATGTTTAACTTCAGTTCTTCCTTCAAATTTTTACCTATTAGTATTTCGTATAAATTTTTAGGAACATTGCCTTCATATATTTTTGATTTTATATCGTATAAATCTTTTCCCTGCTCTAAATTCAATCCCCTCTTTATTATAATATTTTCTATAACTATTACCCCAAAGCTACATCTAATATCATCATAATCGCAAACCCTAGCATAGCGCCAATCGTTGAAATGTCAGTGTCGGAACCCTGTTGTGATTCCGGTATTAATTCTTCAACAACCACAAATATCATAGCTCCTGCTGCAAAAGACAATGCATATGGAAGAATAGGTTTCATAGCTATTACTGCAAACGCTCCTAATACTCCTGCTATAGGTTCTACTATACCAGAGGCCTGCCCATATATGAAACTTTTAAAGCGTGAGAATCCCTCCCGCCTTAGTGGTATAGAAACCGCAGCCCCTTCCGGGAAGTTTTGAATACCAATCCCGATTGCCAGTGTAACAGCTCCTGCAAGCGATGCTGAGGGTAATCCCGATGCTACTGCACCAAAAGCAACTCCAACTGCAAGTCCCTCTGGTATATTGTGTAATGTTATAGCTGATACTAGTAGCACACTTCTTTGCCAGCTGGTTTTAATGCCTTCCGATTGTTCTATTGGTTTATTAAGATGTAGATGCGGCAAAATTTTGTCTACTACTAAAAGAAAAGTTCCACCTGCTAAAAATCCTACTGCTGCTGGTATCCACGCTGGCGTACTTGTTTGCTCCGCCATCTCTATAGCAGGTGCCAGTAGCGACCAAAAACTAGCGGCAATCATAACTCCTGCTGCAAAGCCAAGCATAGCATTTAACACCTTCCTATTTATATCTTTAAAGAAAAATACTACAGCCGCTCCTAAGGCCGTAACGCCCCATGTAAATAATGTTGCAATAAGTGCTTGAGCTACGGGATTAAACCCGCTAAGCCAATTTATTATCATAAAAATCCTCCATTCTAAAATCTCATGTCTTTTAATATTCTTTTACATATTATATATATGAATTCTAACAAAATGTGTTTATTTAAATAATACTACAAGCTCTTATGTTTGTAAATACTTATTATCAACTAATACTTTTTATCCCTTCTATGCTTTTAAAGTAATCTAATATTATCTCTTTATCCTCACTAGAAAATTCATACATATCCACTTTACTTTTAGTAATCCATTTAACTGATTGTATGTCTTTATGTGGTGTTAAATACTCTTTTACCTTGCCAGTGTAAACTATCAAAGTATCTCCACTATCAAAAGAATATTCTTTAAATTTAGTTATGTCAAATATGTTACATTTTAGATCCTTATCTATTGCTTTACTAACAATTTTCTCCGCAGTTACCTTGCCTTTTAGATTACTACTAAAAATACTCCACACTTTTTGTAAATTCTTTTTACTTTTACCTCTGTTTACAATCAGCACCGCATTAAAATCATCACAAACTAATATTGAGCACTTCACAATTTTATCCATTTTGTCTCCCCCTTAAAATAATTTTACCCTTTTCTGATTTTTCTGTAAACTTGCCTAAAGGTATTATAAAACAGATGGGAATAAATATCAACCCAAAGATTCCAGCATACTAATTCCACACTTGTTTCAACATTATTGGCACAAAATAAAAATCCTATTTAAAATGAATAGGGTTTTATTTTGTGTCAACAATTATAATGTATATGTTGTAATGAGAGGAGTATGTTAATGGAAATTAATGTTAGATTAAACAAAGATAAAATGTTAGTTAAAGAGTATATAGAAAGGGGTAAGGGACTTTTTAATGACGGAGAAACTAAAAAAGCATTTAAAGAATTTAATAAAGCCATTTTATTAAATAACGAATATGCTGAAACTTACCTTGTAAAAGCTGATGCTCTTATTGGAATGTGCGAAGCCTTTGAGGCTGAAAAGTGCATAAATAAATACATAGAACTTGCTCCGTTCGATCCAAAAGGTTACTGGAAGTTAATTGATATACACGATTTAATTGGAGATTTTGATAGCTGCATTTACTATTGTGAAAAGCTTCTTGAACTCCATGGCGAAAATATAACCATATATTTGAAAAAAGCAGAGTTTCTAGCTCTACTTAATGATTTTAAAGAAGCTATAACCTGCTTTGACATTTGCTTAAAACTAGACCCTAATTTTTATGATGCGCTATGTGGTAAAGCAAGTTCGCTACGTTCTCTGGGTAATAAAAATGAAGCTCTTGAAGTATATAATAAAGCTATTCAAATAGATAGCACTAAAAGTGTTGCCTATTATGGAAAATCTGAAGTATATGTGGATATGAATAAAAGCATAATAGCCTTGATATATGCAGAAAAAGCATACAGAATAGACCCTAACAATGAGTGGTACAAATGTCACTATACCATGTTAAAAAATATTGATATAGATATTAACGAATCACCTTCAACTTTATAATGTTAATATTTTATAACTAAATAGTAAAATGCCCCCACCTTGCACGTGGAAGCATTTTACTATTTACATGTTTCAATTATTTTTTGTATTTTTCTCAAATGGTTGTCATAGTCCGCTACAACGGCTTTTACTTCTTTCATTAAGCTAGCATCCAAACTACTATTCTCATCTATAAATTTTCCACCTTGTTTTATTCCCATCTCCATGGCATCTAACGCATGCTGGCATACTCCTAAATCAGTATTTACAGGAATAAGCTTTATTTTTTCAAAGAAATCTGCCATAGTACCCAGCACCCCAAGGGTATCTGCTGCATTACCGTCTAATTTTTCTATTCTACTAGTAATTGCCTCTTCATGTCTTTTGAATGATTCTATAATTTGAACTAACTCATTTTTAAGTTCATGACTTTTAGCTTTATGGAGGTAGTCTTTGAATGTAGTACCTCCCATGTGTATACCTTTTAAGAATTTATTCATTTCTTTTACATCATTAGTTACAGCCATAATCTCACCTCAGTTTATTGTGAGCATTTGGTATTTATATTATTCATAAATTTATTCTTTCATCTCAAATAATCCAAATACTTCCTCATCGCTCATTGCTGAAAACCCTTCGCCTCCGGAAAGTTCCTCGCCCAAAAGTTCTGATATAAGCTTTTTCTTGTCTTCTTGAAGTGAAATGATTTTTTCTTCAATAGTACCTTTGGCTATAATTTTTATAACCTCTACCACCTTCTTTTGCCCTATCCTATGAGCCCTATCTGTGGCCTGCTCTTCCACTGCTGGGTTCCACCAAGGATCAAAATGAATTACTACATCTGCGGAAGTTAAGTTAAGACCAGTCCCTCCAGCTTTTAAACTTATTAAAAATACAGAACTCATGCCATCATTAAATGACTTTACTAAATCCATCCTTTTTTCTGAAGATACAGAACCGTCTAGGTAACTAAATTGTATTTGCTCTACTATTAGTCTTTTTTGTATGTTTTTAAGAACTGTGGTAAATTGAGAGAAAACAAGTATTCTATGCCCCTCCTCTATACTGTTATGAAGCAGTTCTACTAGAGCTTCCATTTTTGCACTATCCCCACTATAATCATTCATAAGTACTGAGGGATCAAGACACAATTGTCTTAGCTTTGTTATGTAAGAAAGTATTTCTATCTTACTACTTTTAAACTCATCACTGCTCACCTTTTTTTCAATAAGCTCCATTGCGTAATTAGCATACGTTTTATAAACTTTTTTTTGCTCCTGCCCTAGACTAACCCACAGTGTTTTTTCTATTTTATCTGGTAATTCCTTTAATACATCTTTTTTTCTTCGTCTTAGGATAAAAGGTTTTATAAGTCTATTTAAGTCCTCTAATATCTCTGGAGACTCCTTAAGTTTTTTGTGATATCTTACACTAAATCGCTTCTCATCATATAAGTATCCTGGCATTATAAAATCGAATATAGACCATAAATCCATAAGAGAATTTTCTATTGGAGTACCTGATAGTGCAAACCTAGTCCTTGCATTTATTTCCTTAACAGCTACTGCATTTTGAGAATTTGCATTTTTAATGTTCTGTGCTTCGTCTAATATACAATAATCAAACTCCAATTCATTGTATCTTTCTAAATCCCTCTTTAATAAGTTATAGGTAGTTATAATCACATCATATCTATCTATATTGGTTATTACTTCCTCTCTTACATCCTTTGAACCATTAGCCGCAATCACCTTTAGCCTAGGTCCAAACTTTTCAAACTCACTTATCCAGTTATATATTAAAGAGGTAGGTGCTACTATCAACGTCTTACTTCCCTCGTTAGATAATATAAGAGTGATAGCTTGAATAGTTTTACCAAGACCCATTTCGTCTCCTAAAATTCCACCAAACCCTAAATACTCCAAGGTTTTAAACCAATTAAATCCAATTTTTTGATATTGTCTTAATTCACCCTTAAATGAATCTGGCTGCTTAAAGTTCAACTTTTCTATGTTTTTAAGTTTATCTTTTACTTCTTTCAATTCTTTTTTTCCTTTTATATATCTAATATTATTTTCCTCTAAATAATCATTTAGAAAAATGCTCTTGTTTTTAGATATTTCAATATGATTATTTTCACTACGGGAAGGAGTCATAACATCTAAAAGCTTCAAGAATTTATTAAGCTCTAACTCCTCTAAATCTAAATATTCGCCATTTTTAAGCTTATAATATTTTAGACTATTTCTAAATGCCCTAAGTATATTTGTTGTTTCCACGGGCTCAATATCACCTATTTTAAAGTCCATTTCAAAGTAATTATATTTTCCACTTTTAATATTCCCACTAATGCCAGTCGTCCCCAAAGATTTTATACCTTTAAAGTTTTGAGAGTAATACACCTCTCCTATTTCTTGAAGTCTTCCAACTTCACTTTTAAAAAACTTAAAAATACGATCTTCTGATTTTACAAAATGAAACTTATTCACTATTTGCTCAAAGCCTAAGGCTT
Organism: Clostridium sp.; assembly: GCF_051278035.1. Taxonomy (GTDB): domain Bacteria; phylum Bacillota; class Clostridia; order Clostridiales; family Clostridiaceae; genus Clostridium_AD. Next base: position 4,865 of record NZ_JBNMNU010000141.1, on the reverse strand, counting down.
TTAAAATTGAAGTTACCTGAACTTCCTTTTTAGAATCTCTATATACGATTTTTTCGCTGCAGTCCTCGAAAATATTAAACTCAAAAGTTCCATATTTAACCTTTGTAGATAGAGTAATCACTTTCCCTTCTTGATCAAAATAAAATCTAAATTCACACTTAGCCATTATTATTTTTTCTTTAATGGACTTAGATAATTCTACACTCGGTGATAAAAAATTAAGATCTGGAATCAGTCTTCTTAATATGTTCTCCTCCTCAAAGCTTGTCATAGTTACTACCCTTGCCTCATTAAAAACTTCAAGATAAGGATTGAGCTTATAACAAAACTCATAATCTGGAAGATATAAGGTGCTGCCATATAATAAAACATCATTTTTAGACCCCAGAGCCACCGGCATTCCGTTTATTGATTTAAGCACATAATTATCCTTTATTATCTTTAAGTCAAAATCCAGAGCTGGAGCTTCATACAAAATTTCAGTATCTACAGGTCTAGAAAAAAAACCTTCATTTAAATACACCCTATGCTTAGTTATAATTTCGAAAAATTCTCTAGTTAAAAATTTCGGAATATTAATATTTTTACCATCTATATATCGGTCTACATTTCTATTGGAATGCTTTTGATTTCCCTCCATGGTTTTTAACATTGAAATAAAACCAATAAGCCTTTTATCTACCGTGCATAACTTTTGATTTCCTATATTAAAAGTGAAATTTTTACTATAATTTATAGGCAGGTTATTATAATATGCTAATAAAAAATGATTTATATCCTTTATAATATATATATTATTAGAAGCCATATAGGTAAGTCCTATTTTAAACTCCGCTGTAATATCATTTGTCCACTGATTTTTATTTATGTAAACTTCTATTTTAATTTCATCCTTATATTTTTCATCACCTAAAAGCATAGATAATACATTGTTTTTATTTTTAGATGTACGTAGAGTAGCCACATCGTCTTCCATTAAAAGGGGATGCTTAGCTAAATCTTCTAAGGCACTATAAAAGGTAGCGACTAGATGTTTACAACAATAATTTTCTTTTCTAAATTCATTATTTTCAAAATCATCGCAACTACAAAATGTAGAAAAAATACTTCTCCTATCTGTATCCATTTCAATTTTGGTGTGATATTCATTGAAAAGTTTCTCTGAAATTACATTACCTTCTATACATATTAATTTATCTTCGCTTATAATATCGCGGGAAGAAACAAGGTCATTACTTAGTACCCTTTGGCCTTTAACAAGGTTTTTCCCACTGGTCCCTTCATTAAATATTTGTAGTACCATATCTTCCTTCAACATATTGTCTCCCTAGTTCTTTTGATTTTATAATCTTCTAATTATACCATAAAAATAGAAAGAATATAAAACGCATGTTTTATACTCTTTCCTAAAGGGAAAACCCTATTATTACAACAATCCTACCAAAAGCTGTCCTAAGGTACTTACAAAATTCAAATCATCAAATTTAAATTCCTTTATTTTAATAGGTACCGTTAAATATAGTATTGCACTAACATTTCCTGATTTAACTATAGGAACAGCTAAAACTGAATTCCAATTTGGCATCCCTGTTACTAAATCATATTCAATTACAGAATTCCAATCTATTGTATAAATCCCTTGTTTTTCATCAATTACGGAGTTTATTATATCCCCACTATAGCCTTTGGCCTCAGTCCAATTTTCCTCGAAGATCTTTCTACCGAATTTTTTAGTAATTTTATTTCCACTCACCATAAAGTACATACCATTTTGAGCCTCAGTAGTTTCTATTATTCTTCCAAGTGCATTAAATATTTGAGTTTCCAAATCATACTCAGATTTAATAATTTCCATAAGCTCCATCATAGCCAGTACATTTCTTGAATCTTGAACTACATTCCCCGATATTATTCCTGAAAGTTTATTAGTGCCCTTCATTTTACCTGAAAACTTATTTTCCCAAATTTTACATCTGTTTTTACCATTTGCCTTAGCTACATATAATGCCTGATCAGCTTTTTCTACTAATTCCTTTTCCCACTTACCATGGTTTGGATAAGTAGCAATACCCATGCTTACAGTTAATTCTCTTTTAAAACCTAATATTTTTTTATTATCAATATTTCCCCTTACTCGTTCTGCAATTTCACTTGCCACAATTGTGTCAGTTTCTGGTAATATAATTATAAATTCTTCCCCACCATATCTTCCACACACATCCAATTTTCTAATTGAATTCATAACAACTTCACTTACATCATGTAGTACTTTATCTCCAGTTGGATGCCCAAATCTGTCGTTAACCCCTTTAAAATCATCCAAATCAAACATAATTATTGAGAACACACCTTCAGCCGCCTCAGCTTTTTCAACTTGTCCTGAAAGCTCTTCCTCTAAAAATCGCCTTGTGAGTGTTCCTGTTAATTTATCAATAGAAGAGCTTATTTTCAGTAAATAATTGTCCACAATAAATCCTACAAATGAAGTTAAGTCTGTACATTTGCCCAAACTAACCTCATTGAAATTGTTTAGCACTCTTTGGGACTCCATATATAAATAACCCTTTATATGCCCTGGATTTGAAGGTTCTTTAACTCTCTTACTTTCTCCCTTCGATAATTCTTCAAGAACATATTTTTTCCCTATAATTGGAATACACATTATTGATTTCATACCACCCGGCATAAATCTTAATTTAACATTTTTCGAATTATTAAATGTTTCGCTTACCAATATAGGATTTTTAGTTTCCCTTACTCTTTGCAGGATTAGTTTAATGTCCTCGATATCGTAATTCCCATCACTTGATGCAACAACTGAGTACTCATTATCATTCCCCTCAGATATAATTAAGCTCCTAGAGGATAAAACCATACTAGAAATAAGTTTTGTAATAAGGTCCAATGTTTGAAGTGGCTCCTCACTCATATTAGCAATTATATCATTTATATTATTAATCCCTTTTGGAAGAATGGAACTATAAATTTTTTGTGCTGATTCAACAAATCTTTTATTATTTAATATTTCAGCAAATGCGACGTAATTAAAAAGCCCCTCTAAATCGTCATTGTTTAAAATGATTAGATTACCTTCTTTTGAATTGCACATTTTGCTGTATTCATAGGTATTACTAATTTCTTTAATCATATTAAAAGGCTTTATCCTAATGTGTTCATTAATATAATTAATTCTTAACTCCAATGGTAATTGCATTGTACAATCTTTAATTATCTCACAGGCTTCAAAGTAATAGTTTACTGCATATAAATAATCCTTCTGCATTAAATAATAATCTCCAATACAACTACATATTTTCCATTGAAAAGATTTAGTTTTCACTTTTTTAGATAAATCCAAAGCTAACATTAGGCTCTCTATCTTATTTTCTCCAATACCTATTAGCCCTTCTAAATATAATCTTTTAATATTAATCGTGTCACCTAAAATATCCTCATAATTCAAGGGATAAATCTCAAGTAATTTAGCAGCTTGATTAACATATCCATTTTCATGCATTGCTATACAAATTTCATATAATGCATTCACTTTATTTGTATTGTTCTTATATGCATCTATTATTGATTTTATATACTCAATGCCTTTATCTATATCCTCTATTCTTTGTGTTCTATGTATTTCTAGAACAAGCAATAATAATTTACTATCATTATCTTGAGTTGTACCATCATTGTTATATACCTTTAATGCCCTTTTAATTAAATCATAAGCTTCATCAATATTTCCTATACCATAATAGAATTCTGCTCTCATTTGATAATAAATAGAAATATCCTTACCTTGAATAGGAAACTTCTCTAACTCACTTTGTGCTAGTAAAAAATTTTCATGTGCCTTATTGTTATTTCCCATTTTCAGGTAAACAAAGGAAAGATAATTGTATATATAAAATATATTACTTTCAAACTCGATGTTTCTAGACTTTTCTAGTACATCATTAAAATATTTTAACGCTGAATTATAATCATACTTATCAGAATAACAAGTAGCCAAATTAACTAAAGCAATTATTCCTAAGTCTATAATATTATTTTCTTCTGCAATTACTAAGAATTTATTATAATAACTAATAGCCGTTTCATTTTCATGATAATGATCACCATAGATTACCCCTAAATTATTTAAGCAACGGCACATGCCTTCCGCAAAATTTATTTCTTCAAAATATACCAATCCTTTTCTATAGCACGTCAATGCTTCAATCGGCCTAGCGGTTTCAGAATACATAATCCCAAGATTGTTGTATATAATACCCTTATGCTTTATGTACGCATTTCCACACTTTTTTATGCTATTAGTACATACATCAAAAACCTTATCATATTCCTGTTTTGCAGTATAAGCTTTTGCAAGAAGATTTTTATTTTCAAGATATCCTTCCACGTAATTAGTAGTTAACAAAAGTGATTCACCTTTTTTTATATAATCAAGTGCTTTTCCTACTTCATTTCTCTTCATACATATATTTGCTACTTTATTTGCGCTATCAACTTGAATTTTAACTTCCACTAAATCTATTGAGTATGTATATGCTTCTCCATAAGTTTCTAACGCTTCAGTTAAGTTTCCTGTATCTGAGTAAATATCCCCTATTTTAAGAAGAAGCTCTACTTTTTTATTTTGATCTTCTCCATCATATAACATAGATAGTGCCTTTTTATATTTAGAAATAGCTTCATCCATGAATCTAAATGACTTCATTTTTTCTGCAAGTTCTATACAATATTTAACAATTCTATCTTTATCATTAGCTTTTTCTAAATGATATATAAGCTCTTCTTTGTTTTCTCTACCTTCATCTTCAAATATGATTTCTAAGACAGATGCTGCAAACTTATGCCTTACT
>NZ_JBNMNU010000140.1:0-11490 GCF_051278035.1 Clostridium sp. | reverse complement strand
GTAGCGGATGGATTAATTAATAATTAAATAAAATGTAGAGAGAGGTAATTAAAATGGCTTTTGTAAATATGAGTGAAATAGCTTTCACGGAATTTAAAAAGTTTCTTAAGGAAAACAATGTAACTTCAGATGAAATAAGAATTAATTTAACAGGTAATGGCTGAAGTGGCCCTGTGTTTAATCTTGTTCTGGATGAACAAAAAGAAGACGACAATGTTGAGAAATTTGGAGATATTAAATTAGTGGTAAAAAAGAGTGTTAATGATGAATTTGGAAATTTAGTAATAAAATGTGGCGAGGAAAATGGTCTAGAGGGATTCTCTATCGAACTAGAAAATAAACAAGAAGCGGAATGTGCCAGCTGTAGTAGCTGTAGTTAAAAATCCGATTTAAGCCTAATTATATAGGTAAAAGGAGATTAGAAATTTTGTAATTAATAATAATAAAAGGAACAAGAAAGCATATGCTTTCTTGTTCCTTTTGTTGTATAGCTTTTTACAATCTATAAATCGAGATTAACTATAGTTCTACCTTTGTGAGTTCCATTAAGTATAGCATCTATTTCTTTATTTAATCCTTCTAAAGATACTTCATTCACATTAGTATATAAATCAGTAATCTTCCAATCTAAGGATAATTCATTCCAAATTCGCAGTCTAATATCCATAGGGCATTTAACAGAATCTATTCCAAGTACTGAGATTCCTTTTAAAATAAAAGGATAGACTGACGTTTTAAATTCATCAGATGCAACATTTCCACAACAAGTTATACTACCACCATAATTGGTTGTTTTAATGGCTGTAGCTAATATATTTCCGCCTACTGTGTCTATTACTCCGGCCCATCTAGGCTTTAAGAGTGCTTTCCCAGAAGCGTCATCTATTTTATTTCTATCAATTATGTTTTTTGCACCTATTCCAAGTAACATATCTTTTTCAGAAGCTTTTCCTGTAGCAGCAGTGACATTATAACCAATCTTGCTCAAAATTGAAATGGCCATACTTCCTACTCCGCCTGTTGATCCAGTTACTAATATTTCTCCGTCACTAGGCTTAACACCTAAATTAACTAATTTATAAACTGATAGTGCAGCAGTAAATCCAGCGGTACCGTATATCATACTCTCTCTTAGAGAAAGATTTGAGGGAAGTTCTACTACTCACTCCGCAGGGACTCTAATATACTCTCCGTAACCACCCGATGTACTCATTCCTAACGCATATCCTGTTACAAGTACCTCAGCACCAATTTTTATACTATCATTATTGCTTTGGACACAATACCAGCAGCATCGATTCCTGGTGTGTGTGGAAAATTTCTAGTTACACCTTTATTTCCTGTAGCGGAAAGAGTGGGGATATACAAGTTTTAAAATCTCTTATTTAATAAGTTATTTATTTTACTATTTATATCCTCAACATTTACGGAATTTATTATTTCATCATTTAAGTTGTATTTTTGTTTAAGACTCAATATCCGGTATACACTCTCATCTATTCTTTGCCCCGATATATCGCCATTTGATATTGCGTTTTTCAATGCATTAATTACGTTTACCTCATTATCATAACCGTGGCAAACTAACACAATATCAGTTCCTGCCTTTACTGATTTAACAGCAGCTTCTCCAATATTATAATTTTTTACTATAGCACCCATAGTCATATCGTCAGTGATTATAACGCCATTAAAATTAAGATCACCTCTTAATATATTAGTAATAATTATTTTCGACAATGAAGATGGATTTTCACTATCTATCTTAGGTAAAAGTATATGTGCAATCATTACTGCATCCGCATTATTTTTTATTGCTTCTGTAAAAGGTATTAGCTCTAAGCTCTTTAACCTTTTTAAATCATTATTTACAGAAGGTAATCCCAAATGAGAATCTACAGAGGTATCTCCATGTCCAGGAAAATGTTTCACTACAGGTATAATATTTTCCGATTGAATGCCCTTCATAGTTTGAATTCCTAAGTTACTTACGATATTAGCATCTGCTCCGAAAGACCTATTTCCTATAACTGGGTTCTTTGAATTACTGTTAACATCAAGAACCGGCGCAAAATCCATATTAAAACCAAAGGAACCTATCTCCATTGCAATAGTACTACCTATACTGTAAGATAAGACAGCATCATTTACTTTTCCTATTGCCTTATTTGTTGGGAAGTTTCTAAATTCCTTAGGCATTCTTGTTACCCTACCACCCTCTTCATCAACAGATAAAAATAGTGGAATTTTATTTTTTAGATTTTCACTTTTTAATGAATTCAATAGATTAAGTAATTGATTAGTATCCTGAATATTATTTGAGAATAATATAACTCCTCCAATCTTAGACTTTCCTATGAGGCTTTTAGTATTCTCATTTAAATCATATCCATCAATTCCGACTACAAGCATTTGTCCTATCTTTTCATCTATAGTCATTTTTCCTATTTGTTCTATGATTGGATCTATTGGTTCAGGCTCAGGTTTTACTTCTGAATCCTGTGTGTTATTTTCTTTTGGATTACCTTGAGCATCATCTACCTGTGAGGAATTATTACGTATACTACAACTAGACATAATTGATAAAATAAATAGTAACACTAGAATTAAACTAGATTTTTTTAACATTGCTTCGCCACCTTTTTTTTCTAACACTCTAATCTTGTCCTTCTCCAATTATACAGAATTTTAATCTGGATTTCAAATACTTAATATTAAGGTATGGATCAAGTAATGTAGAAGATATAAGCATATAAAAACCGACTATCTATTAAAGAAAGTCGGTAAGTTAGAAAATCATTTTTCTTCTAAAATGATTTTATTATATTTTTGTAATTTTATAATTATACGCTCTTTAATAGTATCCATAATGGAAGTACTGGAGTTTTCATGAAAGTCAAAATCGTACAGGATATCGATGCAATCTTCTAAAGTTTTAACTGCATAAATGTGAAATAAGTTATTTTCAATGGCATCCAATACTTTTATGTTTAATATTAAATCACTAACATTACTATAGGGAATAATTACTCCATGAGTTCCATCTAAACCATATAAACTACATATGTCAAAAAAGCCTTCAATCTTTTCATTTACACCACCAATAGGTTGAATTTCACCCTTTTGATTTATAGAACCTGTAATTGCAAGACTTTGTTTTATTGGAAATTCAGAAAGACTGGACAATGATGCAATAAGTTCAGCACCGGAGGCACTATCTCCTTCAATTCCAGAATATAATTGTTCAAATACAATACTAGCATTAAATGAAAGTGGAATAGTTTGTCCTAATAATTCGCCCACAAAACCAGATAGAATGAGAATTCCTTTACTATGAATACTACCACTCATATTTGCTTCTCTTTCAATATTAATAATACCTTTTTTGCCAGCATAGGTTGCCACTGTGATTTTGTGTTGTTGTCCAACAGTACAGATAAGCCATTAATTTGACCTACTCTAGTGCCTTTTAAATCCACTATATATAACCTGTTTTTATACATGTCCAAGATTTTTTTCTTATAAAGATTGTGCATATTTTGGAATTCTTCAATGGAACCTAAAATATGAGATTCATCTATTAGATTAACGCCTTGCTTCCTTGCTAGCACTGAAGCTAAGTCGATAATTTCAAGAATTTTGTTCATAGAAGCAGTTAAATAAGCTCTATTTTCAGCTAGTCTAGCTGCATAACGTAAAATTTCAACAATTCCATTTCTTGTAATGTTCAGAAGAGAATTTTCAGTAATATAGTGAGTTAGAAAACCTAATATCTTTTGTAAGTTTTCTTTTTCATTTTCTATTTGATGGTCAAACTCAGCTTTGATTTTAAATAATTCGTTAAAATCATCATCGTTGTTTAAAATAGAATAAGACATATTTGTTCCAATAAGGATAATTTTAACCTTTAGAGGAATGTCCTCAGGACTTAAATTAATTATAGGATACAATTCTAAATTGGATTTGGCATTTTCTACTATAATGGAATTAGATTTTAAACATCTCTTTAATACTTTCCAAGAAATAGGATTAGAAAAAAACTGCTCAGCATCCATAATTAGAAAACCACCATTTGCAAGATGTAGGCTACCTGAGCGAATCATAGTAAAATCGGTAATGATACTACCCGTATCATTTTTATATTCTATCTTACCAAATATGTTATTATACTCAGGAGAGGCTTCAAAAATAACAGGAGCACCTTTTCCTTTTCTATTGGTTACAAGTACATTTACTTCATATCTTTTAAAGAAGTTTTTGTCTAGAACTTTATTGTTCTGTGTATCTTCATCCATATAATCTAAAAACATATATATATTTTCCATAATGTCCAGGCGGAGTAGATTTAAAAAATGGTCTACTTTATCATTAGAACCATATTTATTCTTAAGCGTGTTGATTTTATTATCTATGAGACTTGCTGTAATAACATCATCGAGAGCTTTTAATTCAGTATCCATTTCTTTGTTTGAAGCTTGCAGTTTATTTAGTACATCATAGGAAATTAATTTGAGTTTATTTAAACCCTCATTTAGGATGTCTTTTTCTGACTCATGTAATTGGTTGTAGATGTCTGAATCCATATCTTTACCGTCTATTAATGGAATGAAAACAAAATTCTCCTCTGGAGTTATTTCAACCCTAAAATGTAATGGTCCAGCAGTATAATACAACCCTTTAGAAAAATGAATACTAAGCTTTTCATATTTTTCAATAATATTAGTCTTTCTTTGCTCATAACTTTTATCATTAAAAAGGGTAGGTGCCTCTTTGAAGATGGAAGCAATAAATTCATCAAACTCTTTCTTAAATTCAGTTGCGGTTTCGGTTAAAAGAGGAATAGCTAAAGGTTTGATTTCTTCTTCGAAATTATAGACATAACACCAATCACTAGGAGCTGGAAGGTCTTTTGCATATTCTTCTACCTTTTTTATGATATAGCTTGTCTTTCCGGTACCACTTTCACCAGAAACAAAAATATTATAGCCTTTCTTATCCATTTCTAGTCCCAAATTTATGAATTTAATAGCTTGTTTTTGACCAATAATATTTTCAAAAGGCAGAATTTCCATGGTAGTTTTAAACATAGGAAGGTTATCAAAAGATAACTGTAGGTCTTTTCTTTTTAATTGTATATAATTTTTCAATATAACACCTCCTAAATTTGTGGTGGATAAAGTAAATTAATAGAAAGATTCAGAATATTTCAATTAATTATATCATAATTTGTCGATAGAGTATATTGGTAGATCTCATTAGTAGTAATATACTAATTAGCTATGGTTTGAAGTAAGATTTTAATATGAAATATATGTTGAGTTCTATATATGCACGTGTTACAATCACTTCAGATATTACTAATAATAATAATTCTAAAATTTAAATAAATTATAGTTTTCTAGGGTTCCGCAGTTTATGACTGGACTGGTCCAAGAGAAGACGCACAGTTAATGTGTACACGGAAGGATAAAAGCCTGGGAGATATTTTAAATAATATTTCTTTGGCTTTTTTTTTATTAAAGTCTTGCCATAAATATTATTATTAGTTATTTAATTAAAAAATACATTAAATTAGGAGGAAATGATTATGGAATGGTTATATTTAGTAGTAGCAGGAATTTTTGAGGTGGAATGGGCAATTGGATTAAAATATTCAAGAGGGTTTACAAAGCTAATGCCTAGTTTATTAACCATATTAGGGATGATAGCAAGTTTCTATTTTTTATCATTATCTTTAAGAAAACTTCCAATAGGAACTGCATATGCAATTTGGACAGATATAGGAACTGTTGGGACTGTAATTTTAGGTGTTGTTTTGTTTAAAGAACCTTTTGATATTATGCGTATAATTTGTATTGCATTGATAGTTAGTGGAATTGTTGGGCTGAAATTAATACCAATACATTAACAACCTGAAAAGGTTTTACTTCATAATTCTACTAATTTGTATTTAGTAGATAATATTGTTATACTAGTGAATATGCCTATTTCTGATGATTAAAATTTTATCTATTTAGTAATATATTGATTTGAATTTTTATTAGCTAATAAAATAGCATATTACTAAAAGAGAGGGTGATTTTATGAAGGAAAAAATAACTGGACAAGACTTGGAAAAAAAGCTTTATTCAAGAAATTTCAAAAAATATGGAATGGACATGAATCCCGTAGTAGCGCTAACTACAGCGATATTTATTTTAATATTTATTATTTATGCAATAATTAATTTAGAACATGCAAATAAGATGTTTGAACTTGTGAAAAATTACATTATAACAAGATTTGATTGGGTATTTATATTAACAAGCAATTTTTGCATAATTATTTGTTTGTATTTTGCATTTTCTAAGTTAGGGAGTGTAAAAATTGGAGGGGTTAATAGCAAACCTCAGTTTACTAATTTTGCCTGGTATTCTATGTTAATATCTGCAGGAATGGGAATCGGACTTATGTTTTGGGCAGTAGGCGAACCTCTGTATCATTCTGAGTTTATACCACCGATTTTTAAAAATGGTGAAATTGCATATTCTGCTATGGCAACAACCTTTTTCCATTGGGGACTTCATCCATGGGGTATTTATGCATTAATAGGATTGGCATTAGCTTTTTTTGCCTATAATAAAAATCTTCCACTATCTTTAAGATCTGTATTTTATCCTCTTTTTGGAGATAAAGTTTTTGGTACATTAGGAGATATTATAGATACGTTAGCAGTCCTTTCTTGTTTATTTGGGTTAGCAACTTCACTAGGTCTTGGAGTTCAGCAGGTAAATAGTGGACTTAATTATCTTACAGGACTTCCAATGAACGTATACATACAAGTTTCATTAATAGTTATTATAACTGGTATTGCAACTTTGTCTGTAGTTTCAGGAATAGACAAAGGCGTTAAGTTTTTATCTGAAATGAACATAAAAATAGCAGTTGTGTTTATGTTAGCAGTATTAATTATTGGACCTACAGGATATATTATAAGATTATTTTCTAATTCGCTTGGTGTATACTTAGGAGGCTTAGTAAAATCGGCTTTCTTTATATCACAAGGAAGTGATACTTGGCAAGGCGATTGGTCAGTATTTTATCTTGCTTGGTGGATTTCATGGTCACCATTCGTTGGAATGTTCATAGCTAGAATATCTAAAGGCAGGACTATAAGGGAATTTGTACTTGCAGTTCTTATAGTACCTTCATTACTATCTTTTATATGGTTATCTGTTTTTGGTGGTGCAGCTATGTACATTAATTCAGAAGCTGGAGGAGCATTATTTGCTGTAGTTCAAGATAACCTTCCAGTAGCAATGTTTGAAATGATAAGTATGCTTAATTTCCCATTCTTAGGTGGTTTATTTAGAATAGTTTTATCAATACTTGGAACAGCGCTTGTAATATCATTTTTCATTACTTCTTCCGATTCAGGATCTATAGTTGTAGACAATATAATATCAGGTGGAAAACTTGATTCTCCAGTTGCTCAAAGAATATTTTGGGCTTGTATGGAGGGAGTGGTAGCAGCCGCACTACTTCTTATAGGAGGAGAAAAAGCGCTAGGAGCTCTTCAAACTGCAGTAATAAGTACAGGACTTCCATTTGCCATAATACTTGTAATGATTGCTATATCTCTCATTAAGAGTCTTAAAGTATCACATAGAAAACAAAAGGCAATAAGAGATGTAAAATGGTTTGAAAAATTGGCGAAAGTAGTAGAAAATGAAGAGGTAAGTAAATAACATTGTTAACATTCAATTCATTTAACTGAGACGAGCCTCCACTTTAGAAGTGGAGGCTTGTAGCTCTATTACACGTGGTACTAACTACTATGACTATTGAGCTATAAAAAACAAGCTATAGAAATAATAAGGAGAATAAGTATGGGTATAAGATTGGCTGAACATAAAGACTTTGAAGCCTTGGTAGAAATATATAATCAAGCTATTGTAACGCATCGTTGTACTGCATATATGGATATATTTTCTGTGGAGCAAAGGATTTCCTGGTTTGAGGAACATCAATCATTAGAGTATCCAATTTATATATACGAAGTTGATAACAAAGCTGTAGGATATTTATATTTTACTGCTTATCGTCCAGGAAGAAGAGCTATGAAATATACTGCAGAGATTAGCTACTATATTCATAACGATTATCAAAAACAGGGAATAGGAACAAAATTTATGGAATTTGCAATTGAAGAGAGTAAAGAATTGAACTTTAGAAATTTAATTGCAATATTGTTAGAATGGAATATTCCAAGTATAAGGTTGCTCCGGAAATTTGGATTTAAGGAATGGGGATGCCTACCTGGAAGTGCAGATTTCGATGGTGAAATATGTTCACATTTGTATTATGGATTAAAGGTATAAAAAGTGAATGATTTTTAAATACCAGTTAATATTTAAAATTTATGGTATATTTAGTATGAGATTAGCTATAATTACTACATATTTGTAAAATATCGACCATCAATAATAGACCAGCTAGTTAAAGTCAAGTATTAACCTAAAAAAAAATTACTAAGTTTATTGCACAACAAAAAAGCCATTTTCAAACACGAACAATGGATAATTAAGTGGGATTTCTTTATATTAAAAAGTTTAAGCTACTTCTCTAGAATGATTTTCTATATACATTCTTTGATGTAATTTAGGATCTCTTAACTGGTAAGCTTCTTGGTTTCTTAAAACTGCAAATATGTATTTTATAAGCTTATGCATTATTGCGACCTTAGCTTTTTTACCTTTAAGATTTTCTTGGTAATATTCGAGTAAAACAGGGTTTGTAGGCTCTCCATTTCTTTTGGTTCTTATAGATGCTAAAGCAACTGCATAGAGTGCTCTCCTACCAAAACGAGTACCACGTTTAGACATTTTAACTCTGTCTCCTTTGAATTTACCAGATTCATTTACACCTGGATCAATACCAAAGAAAGCTACAAGTTGTTTAGGTTTTAAGAATTTATCAATTGCACCAATTTCAGCAAGTATAGTTACAGCAGTGATATATCCAACACCTCCGATGGACATTAGTAGCTCAACATTTTTATTCACCGTAGGTGGCAGGTCATCGCTGTCAATGAAACTTTTAATTTCATTTAAAAGTTTAGTTATTTCATTATCAAGAGCCTCGTATAAAGATATACAAGTTGTTATAGATATTGAAAGTCTTGGAGCCGAAAGGCTAATATACTTGGCTGCAGTTGCACATTCAATTAATTGATCATACTTTTTTTCAGCCCAATTGATGCCTTTTCTTGAGCAAAGAAGAATATCGATAATATCGTCCTTTGGTGCTGAAATAACTAGTTGGGGTATTGGATACTTTTTTAAAATATTTATGGAAGAATTACCGCATGTATCAGAGAAAATTTCTTGATACCCACTAAATGAAAGTGTAAGCGAACTGCTAAGTTTTTTCTTATAGCTTGAACGATCATCAATAAGCTTATAATAGTCTCGTATCATTAATTTTAATGAGAAAATATTAAAGTCAATATCACTTGAAACTTTGATATCCTCATATTTTCCTAAACTGGCGATAGATAAAGAATCATTTTTATCATTTTTAACTTTTCTTATATCCTTATTCTTGTTACAATTAGTAACGAGTGGATTGATAATAAATGCATCAAATTTGTTATCCTTAAGAAAGTGGAAAAGAGTAAGGTGGTACACGCCAGTGGACTCCATGAAGAATACAGGCTTCATGGCATACTCTTTTTCCACTTTTTTTATTTGCTCTAAAAAATAGTTAAAGCCTTGTACCGTATGATTAATTTTAAAAGGCTTTCTAAACTGACTACCGTCAGGGCAAAGAATTGAAGCAACATCAATACCAATAACTGTGCTATTTAAATATTTCGGCATAATAAATATCTCCTTTTTATTCAAATTGAGATAGAGTAGAGATTCCACTTCTATCAGTTAGTTTGCAACCTTGTTAGTTACACGGGTAATTCCAAAATAGGAAACCCAACCAGCTAAAACACAAAATACTCACTGATGGAATGATACGCTATTTTACGAGTATAGGTATAAAAATACCTCTCAGGAGGGATACATCTATTTTCTGTATTCATGAGATATTATAGCAGCGTGAAATAGCAATGTTAAGTTTTCTAGTGGAATCTAAGGGATAAAAAACCAATATTGAAGGTATGATTAAAAGTATGAAATGAATAAAAATAATGTGAACATTAACTAGGATAAGTAAAGAAATTATTCGTTATATTTATGAGTGGTTTCTTATCAAACTTATAACTAGATTATACAAGGAGGATAGTATTATGGAAAGTAATAGAAAATGTCCAATCTGTGGTTGTGAAGAAATTGGACAAGGGAAATTAACAGGTTACGCTGTTATGGCACCAATTAAAGGTAATATTTTCAATATGGGTTCAGCAACAATTGCTGATATTTGTACTGCGTGTGGTCATATTTTATCTATGAGGGTTGAAAAGCCAGAAAAGTTTAAGTAGTATGAAAGTTTTAAAAGTTATGCCGAACTTGTAAAAAATAACAGACGTATTATTCTAATATTATAAAATAAAGGATGGGAATTTTTCCTCCTTTATTTTTTTACGTATTAATGATTACATATCCTAATATTGCAATAAAACGTTAGAAACCACATATTGACAGTGCGGAGGTGATTATAGTACTATTTATATATGGCTTATAGTACATTATATGATATAATTCCACTAAAAATGCATGGAGGTTAGTATGGCTATTATTGACATGGTATTTAAAATAGATGCACAACACCGGCTAAAAAAAGTTATTTGTCTAGGAGAAATTAAAAAATGGCCGGAAGTTGATTTATTGTTAGAATTAATAGATGAAAAGATGGAATATGTACTAGGTACCTCTCTTAAAACTGAAGGAGGAATAGTAGAAATCAAGAACAAATTTTTTAAGTATCAATGGGTTTCTGAACCAGATGGTGCAACTATATATCTAAGTAGTGATGGGGTATTGTTAGATTTTTACGAACAAACAATTAAACACGTCACCGAAGGTATTCAGATATATGATAGAAATGGATGCTTTTTACATGGAAACCCAGCCAGTGAGGATTTAGAAAATTATTCGAACAATGATTTTAGGGGAAAACATGTGCTAGACATATATAATTTAAAAGAAGAAATTAGTACAAGTCTAACGGTACTTAGAACACAAAAGCCTGTTATTAATCGATGCGACCGATTTAAAATGAAATCAGGTAAGAATTTAGTCACAATTAACACAGGATATCCATTAAAAATAGAGGGGAACTTATATGGCGCTGTTATTTTTGAAAGTAATTTATCTGTATTAAAACAAATCCAGAATCGTACATATCATCTTGAGTCTTATGTAGAAAGTAAACAGCGGTTACAACAATATACGAGATATACTGGATTGTCAACACTTTATTGTACAAATTTTATTCGGTCATGTTTGCTAGGCGATATTCTACTGGTGTCATATAATTTAGAGCACTATGAATACGCTT
>NZ_JBNMNU010000139.1:0-11761 GCF_051278035.1 Clostridium sp. | reverse complement strand
ACGTTTTCAACAATAG
Source organism: Clostridium sp. (assembly GCF_051278035.1). Lineage (GTDB taxonomy): Bacteria > Bacillota > Clostridia > Clostridiales > Clostridiaceae > Clostridium_AD. Next base: position 11,745 of record NZ_JBNMNU010000139.1, on the reverse strand, counting down.
CTACTTGAATAGTATCTCCTTCTTCATCTTCGACCCTTTCAACTACATCACTCTGCACTTTTTCATCAATAGTTTCATCCATTTTAACTTTAATTAATTCAATGTCTTGCTCATATTCATCAAACTCATTAACTACACTCTCTGTTCTAGTTTCTTCCTTTTCCTTGTTCAAATCTGCTAACTTATAATTTCTCCATTCATTTGGTTTATCTGTTGTTGAAAATCCACTCATTATAGAGACTACATTATTATCTAGAAATTTCACAATTGCAGCCCCAATAATCTTATCAGCAGAAATACCAGTGTCTGCTATATTTTCTGTATCATATTCATGTGAAATATCTACCCTACCATAATCGTCTATGTTCAATTTACCCAGTTTTATAATTTTATTTACATCTTTTTTACCACATATCAAAATCATGTAGTAAGGTTGTTTTTCTTTCCTTAGGTTTTGCACATAGTATGAAACCTTACATTTACTGTTTTTCATTTCAAGCTTAGCATAACCAGACGGAATTTTTTCAGAGTCTAAAGAATACCCTTTCTCATCTTCTTGTAATATAATAAAATACCTACTATAATTTTTTTTAGGTGTCACCTTCTTTTCCCTCCATATAAAACTTATTCATTATAATATATGAAACAAATAATAAAAAATGAACACATCTGAAAATTTATTTTACAAGACCTATTTCGTCTGAAAGTGTAGCGAATTCTTGAAGTGATAGAGTTTCCCCTCTTCTCTTCGGATCAATGTTTGCTCTTTCAAAACATTTTTCTAAATCTTCCTTACTAACGCCAATATTTTTAACACCATTCCACAGTGTTTTCCTTCTCATATTAAAAGATTGCCTAACTATAGAAAAGAATAATGCTTCATCTTTAACCTTAACTTTAGGTTCCTCTAATTTATCCAATCTAATAACAATAGATTCTACCTTAGGCTGCGGCAGAAATGCTGATGGTGGCACGAGACTTAATATTTTCGTATTACAGTAGTATTGAACTAATATGGAAAATGCTCCATAAGCCTTACAATCAGGCTCAGAATCAATTCTTACCCCAACTTCTTTTTGTATCATTATAGTTAGTGATTTAAAATTATAACCCTTGGTGAGCAAATTTACGATTATTGGAGTTGTAAGATAATATGGCAAATTAGCTACAAGCTTTACGGATTTCTCATTTCCCATTAATTCATTAAAATCTACTTTTAGCGCATCCTTATGAATAAGTTCAAAGTTATCGAACTCTTTAAGTTCTTCTTCTAAAATCGGAAAAAGTTTTTCATCTAACTCTATGGAACAAACTTTTTTTGCTCTTTTTAAAAGTGCTCTAGTTAAAGTTCCAAAACCCGGCCCTATTTCTATAATAAAATCCTCACTATTAACATCCGCACCATCTACAACATCTTCTAGCACTGAGTCATCAATTAAAAAATTTTGCCCGAGTCCTTTTTTAAACTTAAAATCATATTTCCTTGCAACCTCACTAATCGTTAAGTTTTCCATAGTTCATCTCCTTTTCTATATTTTTAATTGCCTCTATAAATTCTTCTTTAATAATACCGTAGTTATTAAGTCTAGTTATTAATTGCGCGCAGTTGCCGTATCCTATACCTAGCTCATTTCCTAATGCATCTCGACGCTCTTTCGCTTTACTATCACCTGTTAACTTGAAAAATATCATATCGCCTATATTAAACTCTTTTCTTTTATCTTGAACTTCAAATTTTGCAGTTTCAAGAGCTCTTATTATCGTTTCAGGTGATGCGTTTTCAACCCCTATGTCTGAACCTTTTGTGCCATCCTTTTGAGATATGTATGCATGCTTTACATTCGGTACTCTTTTAGTAATAATTCTTCTTATTTTCTCTCCAGCAAAGTCTGGATCGGTAAATATTATTACTCCATTTCGCTTTTGAGCCTCTCTTATTTTATTAATTACCTTCTCGTTAATTCCAAATCCACCTACCGAAATGAGTTCTGCTTCTACAGCTCTTTTTATTGCTGTAATATCATCTCTTCCTTCAACTACTATTACTTCTTTAATCATAATGTCCTCCTAATCGCTCTTTTGTGTGTAGTATTTTCTAATTACATGCTTCTTATTATTTTTTAATAACTATATATATAATATCATTTTATTTACTAATTGAAAATTCTAAAGAAAAAAAAAGGAGCTTAAGCTCCTATTTTAAGAAATAAATATTTACACTTCGAGAACCCCAATTCATACTTTCATTAATGGTATTGTAATATAGATCTATTCTATTGCCTTTTATAGCTCCACCTATATCTTCCGCAATGGCGTATCCATACCCCTCTACATATACCTTTGTTCCAAGAGGAATAATTCTAGGGTCTACCGCTACCGTACTAAAACCACCAGGGTTTCTTTTTGCCTTTACTCCAGTGGCAGTTATACCAAAGCCAGGATCACCGGGACTTTTACCCGTAGACTGAAAATCAGCATTATACGCTGTTGCCCTGACTCTTAATTTATTAGTATAACTAATCTCACCTCCACGCGATGGTTTATATACACTAGTTGTTCCGAGTTCAATTATCTCTTTAACTGGATTTGATTTAAGTTCTTCACTTACTAGTTTTCTTGATGATTCTTTTCCATTTTCATATACAATAGCTAAAGTAAGAAGTTTTTGTCCAGTTTTTCCTTTTTGTACTACTTTTTTTACACCTTTATTTAGCTCACTAGTGTTCTTAAATTCAGTTACAAAGTCTATTGCTTGGGTTTCTTTAAGAACCTCAGTTTTTACTCTTGTTATTTTTACTTGTAACCCCGGTTTTAGCAAAGTATCTTTTGACGGGGTAATTTTGTCTTCAACATTTAATATAATTTTTTCTGCTTTTAGCATATCTTCTACTGTACCTTCAGCAGTTTTAACATTTGAATTTTTCCCATCAACTGATAATTTAACACCTACAGCTTTTTTTATATATATTTTGTCTCCATCTTTTACTTTACTGTCTAGACTAACTGTTATTTGGTCTTTCGCCCCTAATGCTATATTGTTAGTTTTTAGTATTTGAGTTACATTACTTTTAAGTGTTATAACTTCTATAGATTTACCATCAACAACAATTGATATAGCTTTTTTCATATTAAATAAGGTGGCTGTAATGCATGTTAATACTAGCATTACCACAAAGAACGTTTTAGGACCATTGGAAAAACAGCTCTTAAAATCATTTTTCACATTTTTCATTTTCAAAATTCCCTCCCTTGGACAAGAGTACTTGGGTATTATACCTTAAAGCAACTAATGTGTCAAATTCCGAACCCATTCCTCTCAGTTTTACTGTCAATGCATCACTATGCATATAATTATAATCACAGATTATAATCTCAAAATATATTAGCTAATCCAGTCTTTCAAGGGTAATTTAGCAAATAATATTTTTCATTAAAATTATATGCTTCGATATCAATAATAATAACCATAATTATCTGTAAATATTTTCTATAATTTAAGATATTAACCATTTTACACCATTAATTTATTTTTAGCAAATGTTTTGCATTTAGTATTGTTATCTGTTCAATTTCTTCTATAGACCTTTCCTTAATTTCTGATATTTTTTCTATTATACATCGAATATAATCAGACCTATTCCTTTTCCCTCTATATGGCGTTGGTGCCATGTATGGGCAATCTGTTTCCACTAGTATCCTATCCATTGGTACCGCTCTTGCAACCTCTATTGCTTTCTTTACATTTTTAAAGGTTATAACTCCTGTAAATCCTATATAATATCCGAGCTTTAAGCATTCCTTAGCAAATTCAACACTTCCCGAAAAGCAGTGAACTACCCCTGTTACCTCTGGAAATTCTTTTAATATATCTAAAGTATCACTATGCGCATCCCTATCGTGAATAACAACTGGTAGTTTAAGTTCCTTTGCTAGCTTCATTTGGATCCTAAAAGCTTCTTTTTGAATTTCTCTACTTGGATTTTCTTCATAATAATAATCTAATCCTATTTCTCCAACGGCTCTAACCTTTACATTTTGTGCTAAATTTCTTAACTCATCAATAATTTTATTATTAACAGTATCAGCATGTTCTGGGTGTACTCCCACTGCCGCATATATAAAATCATATTTATCCGATAATTCCACTGACATTCTTGCACCTTCAATAGAAGCACCACAATTTAATACTCCTATTACTCCTCTATCTTTTATCTCACTTATTACTGTATCTCTATCTTCATTAAAAGCCTCATCATCATAATGTGCATGTGAATCAAATATCATAATAAATTGCCATCCTTTCTACGCATCTATATTTGTATATATACTAAAGCGAACCCAATATAGGAGCGAGAATACCCATAATTGCTCCAAGAAGTGCCCCTATCCAAGTTATAGCTTTTAACTCCTTACTCGCAATTTCCAATATGATCTCCTCTGCAAAAGCTACATCAAATTCATTTATTTTATCTTCAACTATTTTAGCCACATCTAATACTTCAATTACATCAGCCGCCTTATTCTCTACAAATTTATTGTATTGCTCTCTAACTATTTTAGAGATAGATTCTGACAACCTATTCCCATCTTCTTCAAATATTGATTTCGTCTCTATCTGTAAAGACCTATTAATCATCTTTGATACTAATTCTGCTATCTTTATTTTCACATAATCACTTTCTGCAATAGCTACTATTCTACTATTTATAAATTCCTCTATTGCATTTTTGTAGTCTATGCCTGTTTTCTCAAGCATTTCTTCAATAGATTTGTAATTACTAATTGCACCCTCTATTTTATCAAAAGTGCTTATAATAAGTTTTTTATCTATAATTTTTGTTTTGAATAAATCAAGTAGTGGATTTATACCAAGAAGAATTTCCTCTTTAGACAATTCAGATAAGACTTTAGATATTGATTCATTCATAAGTTTGTCTATTATGTCATTAATAATTGAAGCAATATCATTATGGTTTTTTTCATCATCCAAAAATTCATTTATACCTGTTACAACCTTATCATTAATGCTATCCGCATTCATAAACATCGCTATCATTGGGCTTAACTTAGTGCTAATTGTTTCTTCTACAATTTCTCTAAGTTTGTGCCTGTTTTTTTCTTCTTTCATCATTTTTTTTATTGCCATAGCAATCTCATATTTTTTTGCATATACATGCACTTTTATATTGTCAGTTATTTCCTTTGGTATCACATCGTCAAAATTCTTGTCTAAAAGCTTTAGTCCATTCACTTTTTCTTCCAATATGTTTTGAATCTCTAGATGAAAACCTTCTGAATCTTTATACTCTATTGCCGCATTTAACATTTTACTTTTTATTGAATTATATAATTCACTTTCACAAATAACTCCCGGTTTAGCACCTAGTTCAAGCATTAATTGATTGTTTATATATTTAACGATATTACTTTTAACAGCCTCTTCATTTATATAATCTATAAGTAATTTAGAAAGATTATTGTTAGTTTTAACAATAACTTTATAGTATTCTTCGCCTAGTAAATTTTTTAACTCATTTTCAACTGTAACTCCTCTGTTTTGTAAATCTACAACTTTATTTTTTACCCAAGAATGCACTTGATCATTCATATTTTCACTACATAAGGATTTTGTAATTGTTTCTTTTGTCAAAAGATGCTTCCCGATAGACTCCCCTACACTTTTAGCAATTCGAGACTTTTCCTTTGGTATAACACCTGGAGTAAATGGAACTTTCAACTTACCTATTCTAACTTCTTTATGTGGCTTAAATAGCATTTTTATAGCTAACCAATTTGTTATATACCCGATAACAGCTCCAACTAAGGACCCTATAATAAATTTCATATAAATTTTCCTCCTCGTAGTATCTATAGTAATTATAACAACTAATTATAAATCTATGATCATTAAAATTCAATAGACTAGGTGTTAATTATCCTACATAAACAAAAGCATGAAGTCTAATTTACTAGAACTTCATACTTTTGAAATAAACTTACCTAACTATTGTACCAGTAGGTAATTCACTTGGCACCGTTACTGCAAATAACTCCTTATCGTCCTTTGTTGCTGCTGCAATTATCATACCCTGAGATAATTCTCCTCTCAAAGTAACAGGTTTTAGATTAGCTACAAGTACTACATACTTTCCAACTAAATCTTCTGGCTTATAATGCTCAGCTATTCCTGAAATCACCTGTCTTATTTCTCCACCTAAATCTACCTTTAGCTTAAGAAGTTTTTTAGTTTTTTTTATTGGCAAGCATTCTAGTACTTTGACCACTCTCATATCTATTTTCTCGAAATCTTCTATGGTAATTTCCTCTTTTACAGGCTCCATAGTAGGCTTTTGTGCTACCTTCATGCTTTCTTCTACAATCTTATTAAGTTCTTCTATTTTAGCTTCTACATCTATTCTTGGGAACATCACTTCCCCTTTATTAACTTTTGTTCCCGCACTTGTTCCATCAAAAGATGCTATACTATCCCAAGTTGTTATTCCTACATTTAATTGTACATTTATTTTTTCACTTGTAGTCGGTAAAAATGCTGAAATTAATACTGAAGTTATTCTTAATGATTCTACTAAATTGTATAATACTGTGCTCAGTCTTCCCTTTTGAGCTTCATCTTTTCCAAGAATCCAAGGTGTTGTCTCATCTATATACTTATTAGTCCGCCTAATAAGTGCCCAAACATAATCCAATGCTTCGGGAATTTTTAATTCCTCTATAGCTTTTTCTACTTTACTTGGCGCTGCAAGTGCTACTTCTATAAGCTCATTATCAACATCCGCTATATCTTTCGGTGCTGGAATAACTCCATCAAAATATTTTTCTACCATTGTTACAGTTCTTGATAATAAATTACCTAAATCATTGGCGAGGTCCGAATTTGTTTTCTTTATGAATATTTCGTTAGTGAATATTCCGTCTGAACCAAATGGTATTTCATGAAGCAAATAATACCTTACTGCATCCACTCCAAAATGATTAACTAGTATTACTGGGTCTACTACATTACCTTTAGATTTTGACATTTTTACACCACCGTCAAAAAGAAGCCATCCATGACCAAATACTTGCCTTGGAAGTGGTAAATCTAATGCCATTAACATAATTGGCCAATAGATTGTATGGAATCTTAGTATATCTTTACCTATTAAGTGGACATCTGCTGGCCAGTATTTCTCATAAAGGGAGGTATCACAACCGTTATACCCAAGAGCCGTTATATAGTTTGAAAGCGCATCTACCCACACATATATAACATGGCCTGGATCGAATTCCACTGGTATTCCCCAATTAAAAGTTGTTCTTGAAACGCATAAATCTTGAAGACCCGGTCTTAAGAAGTTATTTAGCATTTCATTTTTTCTTGATTCTGGCTGAATAAACTCAGGATGACTTTCAATGTATTCAATAAGTCTATCAGCGTATTTTGACATTTTGAAGAAATATGCCTCTTCCTTTGCTTTTTCAACAGGCCTTCCGCAGTCAGGACATTTTCCATCAATCGCCTGCGTACCTGTCCAGAAAGATTCACAAGGAGTGCAGTACCAACCTTCATATGCCCCTTTATAAATATCACCTTGATCGTACAACTGCTTAAATAGCTTTTGAACAGCCTTTTTATGGTAATCGTCTGTAGTTCTTATAAATTTATCATAGCTTATATTCATAATATCCCACAAATCTTTTATGCCCGCTACTACATCATCTACATATTCTTTTGGAGTAACCCCTTTTTCTTCTGCTATTCTTTGAAGCTTTTGTCCATGCTCATCTGTTCCCGTTAAGAACATTACATCATAACCTATAAGCCTCTTAAATCTTGCAATTGCATCAGCAGCTACTGTTGTATATGTATTACCGATATGTAAATTTGATGATGGATAGTAAATTGGTGTCGAAATATAATAAGTTTTTTTAGTCATAGTTTTCTCCTACCTCTCCTGATTTAATAATTATTATTTCCCAGTAAATAAAAAAAATCTCTAAACAGAACATTCATTCTGTTTAGAGACGTATTTAACGTGTTACCACTCTAATTTATCTTTATATCACTATAAAAATCTCCATAGGTGATTTTTATCACCTGTCAATATAACGGTTTCTACCGTATTATCCTACTAATAAAATTCAAAAGTTTATTTTCACAAACAAGCTTTTATAGTTCTTTAATGGGATAATCTGCTTAAAGGCCATGTTCACAAGCTCGTCTGTTACTGATTTTCACCTACCTCAGCTCTCTTTTAACATTCCAGCTTATTACTCTTCTCATCATTGCATTTATTTAATAGTAATTGTACTTTATATAAATCACTATGTCAATATTTTTTTCTAAATTTATAGATTTATACCACCTTCTGTAAAATATCCCTAAAAGAAAAATTTGGCCAAATTAACTGCCATTATAATTGATGTAATATCTGCCAAAATGGCTGCAAACAATGTATGTCTAATTTTTTTTACATTTACCGCCCCAAAGTATATTGTAAGGGTATAAAAAATAGTCTCTGTTGAACCCATTATTATAGATGCCACGCGCCCTATGTAGCTGTCCGCTCCATACTGTTTTATAATGTCAGTAAACACTCCGAGTGCTCCACTTCCAGATAGTGGTTTTATTAGAACCAAAGGAACAACTTCCGGTGGAAGGCCAATAAATACAACAACTGGTCTTACTAAATAAATAAAATAGTCTAAAGCCCCAGAGGCTCTAAATACATTGACAGCAATAATCATAGCTAAAAGGTACGGAAAAATCTTAAGACAAATAGTTATTCCATCCTTTGCCCCTTCCACAAAACACTCATACACTTTTACCTTCTTAATAAATCCATATACCACAACTAGTCCAATGATAATTGGAATTATCCCTTTTAAAATATATGATACTAAATTCCCTAGAATCACCCGATTCCACCTACCCCCATTTAAATTTATATATAGTTGCTGACACCCTTTCCTTAGAAAAACCTCTGTAGAATTTTACAATAAACTATTCCGAGAGCTGCAGCAGTACCTGTTGCAAGTATGGCTGGAAGTATTATAATTGCTGGATTTTGAGAACCGTACGCAGCTCTTATAGATATTACAGTTGTAGGCAAAATTTGAATACATGCAGCATTTAAAACTAAGAATAAAGCCATGTCATTACTAGCTGTTTCCTTTTCTTTATTATTTTTCTGCATCTCTTCCATTGCCTTTATGCCAAAGGGTGTTGCTGCATTAGATAGTCCCATCATATTCGCTGTTAAATTCATAGTAATACTAGCCATTGCCTTTTTATCTTTTCCAGCCTCTTTAAAAATAAGTTTTAAAATCGGTCTAAGCACCATAGCTAATTTATGAGTTAATCCACTTTTCTCAGCAATTTTCATTATTCCACACCAAAGACACATCATCCCAACTAGCCCCATGACAAGCTCAACAGAGCTAGCTGTTGATGAGACAACAGCCTTTGATAAAATCTCTCCTTTTCCTGTAATAATTCCAATAATTATTCCTAATGATAAAATTAAAAACCAAATGATATTTATCATATATACTCCTCCTAGCATTTAAATTATCAATGTTTCATTAATATATATGTAGCCATTTCTATAAACTTGCATATATTAATATTTAATTGGTAACATATACTATAAAAGCCTTATATTTTATGGGTTCTATAAAATAAAAGCTCTTTCTAGCTTGAAATTAGTAATTACTAATGATAGGATTTAGGTATACATTTAAAAATATCATAAGATAAGGAGATTAATGAATGGAAAAAGATAATCTGAAACTAGCACAAAATGGCATTGATGATGCACTCGACACTATAGAATTGCTAGAGAAAACTATAAAAGAAACGCCCGATTCAAAAAATATTCTAAAAGAAAGTTTTTACACTCTTTCTAAAAAAGTTGATGAAATTGAATATTTATTAAAAAACGAAGGTATACTTTAACTCACCATTTAAAATAAAAACAACAAAGGGACTAATATTATTAGTCCCTTTGTTGTTTTTATTATTTAATTGTATTTATTAAAACTATTTAGTAATTAACTTCTTCTAAAAACAATCCTTTAGCTGGTGCTATGTGTCCAGCATACTTTCTTTCTTTTTTCTCTAAAATAACACCAATTTCATCTACAGATTTTTCACCTATTCCTACTTCAACAAGTGTTCCAACTATTAGCCTTACCATATTTTTCATAAATCCATTTCCTTGAACACTAATTTCTATATTTCCATCTTCATTTACAATATTTATAGTGTAAATATCTCTAATAGTAGATTTTTTCTTACTTTTAAGAGTTGTAAAACTTTGAAAATCATGCTCACCTATTAATATTTCTGATGCTTTTCTCATATTTTCTATATTTAGAGGCTGTATCACATGATAATCATATTTTCGAGTAAATACATTATGCGCTTTATTATTACAAATATTATATACATATTTCTTAGCCTTAGCTAAGTACCTTGCATGAAAATTAAGATCTACTTCTTCCACTGTCTTCACTACTATATCTTCTGGTAAATATTCATAACAGTAACTACGCATTTTGTGATCTGGCATAGTAGATTCCGTTCTAAAATTTGCTACTTGATTGGTTGCATGTACACCCGCATCTGTTCTACCAGACGCAGTAATTTCAATATTTTCTCCAGCCATTTTACTTAATACTGCTTCTATTTTATGCTGAATCGTATTATCACTATCTCCAAGTCTTTGCCACCCTTTGTATTTAGTTCCATCATATTCTATTACAATTTTTATATTTCTCATATTAATTATTTATCCCACTTTCTTTTCTAGAATTAAGTCTAGTATTTTACGTATCTTTTTAACTATATCACCTATATTATATACATATATTACACTTATTAAAACATTCCATACAAAATAAATCTTAGTTTTGACAACACTAAATTCATTTTCACTACTGGATACCTTGTTTTTGTATTTAGAATAATCCTACTCATTACTATTTTCCACCCAGTTAGCTTCCAGGTTGTTTTTAAATCCACTGCATTTTTGCTTATAGCTTTTCTTTCTGTTTCACTACCATCATAAAATACTACAAAATCAAATTCTGAATTTCCACTGTCAAATTCTTCATCAAATTTTTTAATAATGCTATTAGGTGATAATAATAATCTACCGGCTTTTGGTTCTAAGTCAAATTTAAGACCTTTCTTATTACTTGAGCATAAGTAAGACTTGTAAATTAGTTCACTACAAAACAGTGCATTATCAGTCATAATGTCAAAATTATAATCATATGCCTTACCTAAAGATTCAAAAGCTATAAATAAAGCCTTTAATTTATCTTCTTTAGATAGCTTTGGCCTTAGAGCAGAAAAATAATCAACTTTCGCAATTGCATATAAAGAGTTTATTACGACTCCCGGGGCAATAACTTCTATAATATATTCTATATTGTCACTACTACATATACTATCGTATACTTTCGGATAGATTGCATTTACATACTCTGACACACATGAATAATCTCCTAGAGGCATATCCTTAAAGTAGCTATCCAATTCATTTAAACATCCTATATAAATCCCAGAATGAGTCCAAAATCCTTCTATACCGATATTTGTTAGTTGATAATTGTTTCTCTTTAAGAGAATATCACCCGGTAGCAATTCTTTTCTTATAGTATTAATATCTTCATTGCTAACATATTTTTCTTCTCTACTAGAGTAATCCACTCCAGTAATGCTTATCGCAAGCCATT
>NZ_JBNMNU010000138.1:0-11894 GCF_051278035.1 Clostridium sp. | reverse complement strand
ACACAACTGGTATTGTGTTACTTTCATAATATCAATAAGTGCTTAATAAAGTGCCACCATATCTAATGATATGGTGGCACTTTTGACGATATATACGAATGCTACGAACTAAATATTCAACTAACAACTTTAAAAAATAATGGTAATACTAAGATAAAAGGAATAAATGTTGCTGGAAATCCTTTATACCATTTTTTATTATATATAAAAGAAACTATAATCCAATTTATTGTACATCCTAAGAATATTAGACATACACCATAAAATAGAAAGTCAGAATTGTTGCTTATTTTATATATACCTGAAAGTAATATTGTATAAAACAAAAAATCTCCTAACCCTTTTGTTGGTATTGGTTTTTTATCTTTAAACGACTTACCGTATACTATTAATTTCCACATCAATTTTTTATTTGCCATAACTTTAGAATTTGCAGTTTTTGACCCGATTTTAGTGAAACTGATAATATCAAATATTGATACTCCCATGCCGATTCCAATTAAATTTGATAACGTAATAATTTTCCCGATTACACTGCCAATAAAAATCACACAGATCATACATAGCCAACTATTAATAATCAAATGCTCTTTATTATATGGCTTTTTAATATAGGTTATTAAGAATAGCACTCCAATTATAGAACTCATTGATAGTAAAAATAAGGATAACCTCATAATAACTAAGCATGTTACGAACAATGAAATTATCATTATAATAATTGAATGTAAAATTGATTCTATTAATTTTTCTTTTAATTCTGACATGGATGCATACACCTCCTTAATCTAAATTACTTATTACACTATAATCTTAATATTTATAACCTACATTTTTTTAGAGAGATAATAAAAAATTACAATTCCACAAATATATTTAAATGCAATTACGCCCCAAAGGATAAAAATAATCCATTTCTCAACGCCTATGAATGTAAATGCTATAATTGAAATAAATAATACAACGAACATAATAGCATTAGTAATCTGTCCTGATTTTTGTCTTAACATTATTTTTCTTTCATCATCTAAATTAATTTTTGCATTTTTAAGTTGTTCTTCATATCTTGTTTTATTTGTTTTGTTTTCTGATTTTAACAAGCGAATTTTTTTATAAAAGCCACCAATAGACGCACCTATAATACCACAACCCATTCCACCAATAGATGGACGATAAGCTAATGTTTTAATAAAAAGGCTCATTAAAACAAGTATAATTCCACATATAAGCAAAAGTAAATTCCAACCTATAACATTCTTTTTCATTTCGATTCCTCCTCGTAAATAAATATTTCTTCAATCTTCATTTGAAAATATTTTGCAATTTTAAAAGCAAGAATAATGGATGGATTATATCTACCGTTCTCAAGAGAACCTATTGTTTGTCTCGATACTTCTAAAGCTTCGGCTAATTCCTCTTGCTTAACCCCTATTTGTTTTCTTAATTCTTCAAGTCTGTTTTTCACATTTATATACCCCTTTCTAAAATATAAGGAAAGTTAACTTTCCAAATTTAGTGTATCATTGCAATTTTGTTATGTCAAGTTTCCTTTCCGTTATAAAATCAAAAATGATGCAACATAATGTGAATAATGTTGCATCATTTTAATTCATAAAAAACAATAATTTCAAAATTTATTATTTTTACAAAACTTAAAGAATGGTAAAGCAAAAGAATATTTTTTATTTTGATTGAAAATATTATTCCTGTGCTAATGTAAATAATTCTTCAATTGTAGTATTTAAGTATCTTGCTAAACGCATAGCTAATTCTAAAGTTGGATTATATTTATCATTTTCTACAGCTATGATTGTTTGGCGAGTAACACCCAGCTTTTTAGCAAGCTCCTCTTGTGTTAATTTATATTGTTTACGATACTCTTTTACTCTATTTTTCATGATATATTCTCTCCATAATGGTTAAGTAGTATCACTTTAGTTATGCTATAAAAAATTAGCTGCAGGGCAATTATTATAAGGGGTAATCCTAATTTACCACTAATAACAATATCTATAATAGTCAATATAATAAGAAAGATATTAACATAAAGATAAGTTATAAAAAGAGCCTTATCTGTAACTATACGCTCCCGCTCATCCATAAATCTAAATTTATTACTTCCACTTGTTATAGGCTCGGTTGTTCCTCCTAAACGCTTGTTGATTATTGCCTGAGCAGCAAACATAACCAGTATTTCTGTGCTCGCTATAATAGCTATATTGGAGTTACTCGAAAACGAAACGTAAATAGAAGAACCAAATAAATGTAGTGGTGCCAACAATATAAAATTTTTAAACGTAGTTGATATTATCCATAAAATTGATATAAGCACCGCTTCAAAGCAACAAGTGTATCGCATTGCTAAACGGTTAGCGGTTTGATCGCGTTCATCTTTTTTAAAAAACATTTTTATGTCCCCCCTAAATGTTAAATCTTCTTTACATTCAATAATAACATTAATTGGAAAAATGTCAATATTTCTTTACATTTTTTAAAAATATAATAAAATCATTCAACATAAAAAAGGTTATATTAAACCAAAAGAAAGAACTATCTAAGCTCTAGATGATTCTTTCTTTTGGTTTTTTTTTCAGATAATTATTTTTACACAATTAATTAAACGAGTTTTCAAGGTCAAAATGAAACTATCTTTGGCTTATCTTTTTTACTAGGTGAATGTTACTTAATACTAATATTTGATATTGTTATGTAACATAATTTCTACTTTACTCCTAACTCATAACCTCCAATATGCTAATATACATTTTTGGTGGGTAAGGTAAAAACACCCATATTAAAATTCTTAAGAACTTTTGACTGTTCAGTGATATTTTAATTATAATTAAATATATTATAAAGAGTTCTCAATGCCTTATTAGATATAAAAGGAGATAAAAATGGATTTAAACGAAAAATGTATTATTTTAACAGGATCAGCTTCAGGTATAGGAAAAAGCATTTTAGAATACCTATGTCTATATAATGTACAAATTGTAGCTGTAGATAAAGAGGAACAGTCGTTGGTATATTCTCATCCAAATGTAACTCATTATAAATGTGACATAAGTAAAAAGGAAAATATAGATCAACTATTTGAATTTGCAGTAAATAAATTAGGTGTTATTGATATATTTATTGGTAATGCAGGTTTGGGATACTATGAGAAAATTATAACAGAGGACTGGTTTAGGATAGAGAAGATTTTTCAGACCAACGTATTTGCTTGTATTTATGCATCAGAAAAAATGTTTACACTGAATAAGGATAGAAAGTACATGATTGCATTTACAGCATCCACTATGGTGGAGTTTCCGATTCCTGGATACGCTTTATATACTGCAACAAAGTGTGCATTGGATGGGTTTGCAAAGACCTATAGATATGAAATGGGCAATAATGGAAAACTATTAATGAGTTACCCCCTTTCTACCCAAACTCAGTTTTTTAAAACAGCAGGGAATACGAGTCCCATTGAATGGCCAATGCAAACACCCAATCAAGTTGCAAAAGCTATCATTAAAGGTATACAAAAGGAAAAAAACTGTATTTATACTTCTAAAATCTACAGCTGGGGTAGAATGATAGGTACTGTTATCCCCTTAATTCCTAAGTTGTATATGAAACGAGAAGCTAGAAAATTACAAAAGTATCATAAATAACATTATTTCATCGTCCCTAAAGGGCTTTTTAACCTCCTAATACCCGTTAAGTCTAATAAACCAAAGCCTACCTTAGAAAAAATAGGAAGAATTACAAATAGGTATGAATCTACTCGTTGAGTTACAATTTCTAATCCAGATGGACCAATGATCCATACGGTTGGATAACCAATCCATAGTATTGATAAATAAGTGGCTAGAAATAAATAAAGTTGATATAGGTCTCGCCGTTGCTTGCTAGCAATAATTCTAATGGGTCCCCATATTAACCATAGGATAATTAAAAATGCTGTCATACCAATAAAAAACCAAATATATCTATTCATACCTGTAGATAAATCACCAATTAAGCCGCTCAGTATCATTACTACATCAGCTGTCATAATTCCAACAATAATTACTTTATTTTTAGGCACATAATACATTCCTGTTAAACAAAGAGATAATAGTATAAGAGGAGTAGTGATAACCCAATCTAAATAACGTGCATAATATGTTATTTGATGATCTATTTCTATCATTCCTTGACCAAGTGCCATAGATGTGTAGGCAATGCCAGACCATACAGGTATTATAAAAGCAATAAAGTAATCCATTTTAGGAACGCCTCTAGGATTTCTACTCATAACAGCTATTGTTATTGCACCGGCAGCCATGATAACAACATAAATCAATTGCAATATAATGAACTCAAAATTCATAGCGTACATCCTTTCATTAATTTTTTAGTATTAATAAATATCATTAGCATTTATTAATATTTCTATACTGTTAGTATGAGTACCGCCAGCTAAACGCGGAAATTATACGCTATATCTTATGATCTCGAGTTATCATTACTGGTTTAATGTCTGACCTGATACACTCTACAACTGCTGCTTTAGATTCCAGTCTTGGAGGGTCCATCATGGAAATTAGACCTACAAATATTAAGTCATTTTCATCTTTAATACCTATTTGTTTTCCATTTTCTATTTCTTTATAAGCGAAGGCTAAAAACCCAGGATTCTCATCGCTTATTTTATTGTTTACTTCCATCGTGTTAATTCCTTTAGTATAGATAAAACTTATTGATTTTAATAACAGGATAAAAATAAAAGACTCTACAATTGGTACTTTTACCAATCGTAGAGTCTCTCTAAACTTTAAAAGTTATCAAAGCCGGGATTTAATCCGTGGTGACGACTTTGATTCTGTTTAAAAACAGAAAGTTACTCCCTCTACATATATCATTTTATAACTCATAAGTAATACCTATATTTAATATATTAATGTTTTTAGATATATTTGTAAACAGCAATAATAAAAAGTTTTTGAACATCTTCGCTGCATTATTATATATAACAGTTCGTTTGAAGTCAATATATTAAACGAACTGATTATATGGATATTTGCCACCATATAATGCCACTTTTAAGGCTATTAGTTCACGTTTGTCTGCGGTATACTCCAAACGGACAGTTTATTTATTTCATTTAAAATTAAGACTTCTGCGATACTGAAGCCTGTAAATATGTACAAAATACAAAATACAAAATAGAAAAAAGCATAACAAAAATACACCCATTAGCCTGTTAATTAGGGCTTAATAGGTGTATTCATTAGTGTTTCAATTTTCCAAAAATTATTACTACTACAAATCATTTTCTATTTCTAATAGTTCTTGTTCTTTGGCCAACCCACGCTTTAATTCATCTTCTGTTGGCATATAGGGGTAGTAACCGCGAAACGCGGATTTTATACGTTAAGACATTTGTTACCAAAATGGTTATACATTTAAGACAAATATTGAATAACCAGTGTTAATTTAATATTTTTATCAAAGATTTTATATTAACTAATACATATTTTTTATTGCTGTTTTAGTTAGTATTATCAATACTATAATTGTACTTTAACTAACTTGTTTTGAGTAAAAAAATAAGAACTTTATCATTTAGTGATTAAACCCTAGATATATCAATGCTTTAAACTAATGTTATATGAAAATTCGAGTTAGAACTATTTAGTATTAATTCTAAGTCGGACTGTTTTGATAAAAGACTTTTCTGGTAATAACTGTCTTAACGTATATTTCCCGCGTTTTGCGAGCACTACCACTATTTGCTGATTTTCAAGTTATCAATTCCCTCCTCCCTCTGTGATAAGATAGTTGTCATATCATACAACTACGTCTCAATCAGGTCAACCCAATTAGCTTATGAGCAATTACTTTTTTGTTCCAAATTTCGTATAACGTTTCGGCAGTTCCCGACGTCAGTCAGCCTAAGCTAGTGCTTTTCTAGTTTAGGCTGGCTGATGTTGGGAACTGTCTGTTAGCTGATGCAATATACCGTCAACCGCCGATATACTAGAATAAAATTCAATATATTTCAAATATTGATCTTTTCATTAACCTATAATGTTTAGTATTATATTAAAATTATGCTCTTTTAAATCCTAAATACCTACCTCCTTGAAATGTAAGTTGTCCATTATCACCTTCAACTAACATTCCAAATTCATTTCCTTTCATATTCAATTCCACTCGATCACCACTCTCAAATTCAAAAGTTACATAATAGTATGTTCTTGTATTCTTTCCTCTAGCCTTTGTTCTTTTTGCCACTACTTTAGTATCTACTGTTAATACTGGTTGTGCATTATTATAGCTATTTTTCTTTATTGCACTTATAATGCCAAATACAATAACGCCAAAAATTATTAATAGTATAATTGTAAACATAATACCCGGTCCCCTATACATAAAACGATACATATTCTCACTAACCCTTCTTTTAATTTTTTATTTCACTCATCAATATATTATTTTAATATTCCAAATTCATATTTTCTATTAAGATAATACCATAGACCATACACCTCTAATATTATAAATAATTTGAAATAATCAAAATCATCTCTCCTTATCTCTGGAAAATCACAACGAAAATTAATATTTCCAATACCCTACAATTGATTGTATATTTTTTTAGTAATCAGGTATATTGTTTCAGCTAACTAGTGTCACCCCGCCATTGATGTCGTGTATTATAACTCTAGCTGATTTAATAACCTTACTTTTATTTATAGAATTTACATATTCACAGCTATTGTTTAACAGAGAAATATCTTTATAAAATATGATTATATCCATTAGTTAAATAACATTTTACAATCAATGCCACTAAATTTATATCTATATTCATTTCAACACAAAACTACCTTTCCCCTTTAATATTTGTAAATTTAGGTAAAAAACAAAGCATAAAGCTAGATTTTACTAACTTCATGCTTAAATCATTTACTGTAAGCTATTATTTCCTTGTCCGTCCTCTTTATAACACGACCTATCTATCTTCATACTCTTTAACTCTACGATAAAATGTAGCTTTAGTCATGTTCAGCATCTGCGTAGCTTCAACACCTTTAACTTTTCCATCTTTCCATTGTTTATATATACACTCAAAATTTTCACTATTAACTTCTAATTTAGGCCTACCAAACTTTATACCTTTATTTTTAGCAGTTGCAATCCCTTCTTTTTGACGTTGCTTAATATTTTCTCTTTCTTGATGGGCCACAAATGATAGTACCTGTAGTACTAAATCACTAATAAATGTACCTAGAATATCTTTATGCTTGGTAGTATCTAACAGTTCCATATCTAATACCTTAATATCAGCACCTATAGTTTTAGTAATATCATTCCATTCTTTCATTATATCCTCATAACTACGACCAAATCTATCAAGTGATTTAATTATAAGTAAATCTCCTCTTTCTAATCCTTTTTTCATATATTGATAACCTATTCTATCAAAATCTTTACCACTCTGTTTATCAGTATATATATATTTATCTTCTATGCCTAAATTCTTAATTTCATCTAATTGCCTATCTAAATTTTGGTCTTTTGAACTTACTCTTAAATATGCTACAGTTTTCATAGTATCAGTCCTTTCTTTAATATCCTTTTGATACTTTAATTATATAATTTACGTTCCATATAGTCAATACACTTTAGAAACGTTCCAAAAATATAATTTTAACTTATTGATACTATTCAAACTGTTGATAATTGGTAATGACAATACCGTTCCATTAAGTATACCTTATGATACATCTTATATCGTCCATTTAAGGACTGGTATTGAGAAAGCCTTATATAATAAGGTATAGTGATTAGTTAGGTGCTAATATGTCTAAATATGGACTTTGTCTCGTTGCGAAAAATAATAAATTTAAACATAAGAAAATAGTATTGATATAAAAATCAATACTATTTTAAATCTCATAATTTATGTGGTGTTCGGTTTTAGTAGTTGTGAATCTTTATAAGAATGTTGCTAAGTAATTTATCTTTTTATTTATTTTTATTATAATTATTCTTATATTTTAATTCTTTCAATATTAAATATCCCCATATTGAAACAATTCCTGATAAATATAATACAGCGTTAATACATCCAACTACATATGACATACTAGCATCAACTGTTCCTAATGATGCTAAAGAAACTGATAATATATATCCAATTACAATTGTAAGCAATCCTATACCTAATGATCTCATAAAATCCCCCTTTCAATTATGTATTATTATATTACTTTGTACTTTTTTACAATCTCGACTTAACCCTATAAAAATTATAGCATAATATGTATATTTTACATATTAGTATTATTTAAAATATTTCACAACAAGAGGATATAAAATTAACGTTATTTTTTTATTTTAAAGTATTGAAACCAGAGAGTTTTATACAACCAATATATTATTGGACTATATAAGATACGTCACTAAAACTTTACAAACGATATCTAATATTTACTAATTGGGTGTTTTTTCCTCCCCCCCCCGAAAAGGTATGTTAGTGTGTTTTTATATCGGAGGCTAGACTACAAATAAGTATTTTTTTGACTACCCCTACTAAAAAAGTGGAATAAGCAAATCACTCATTTGGTACTATTTAAAATTTAGCTAATTCAAAAATAATTGCATAGTTCCCATACCCCAATATCATTTGAGGCAAAAAAATATCTATAGCTTATTTTCCATCACAGGTCTCTACAGGAATACATTCTTCTTTTTCTACTATGTCACATAGTGATTCTGCAAAAATTAAATCATCGTCTGTAATCAGATTTTTTACATCTCATATTCCGCTGAATGCATAAAAAATTAAGATATTTAATGTTATATACAACTTTTTTTGTTAAATGGTATTGATTTACGAATGATCAAACGTTTTTATACTTTATTTATTGTCACATTACGAATGGTTACGTCAAAAATTTAAATATAGTAAATATGAAAATCATTGTGCGGAATATGAGTTATATCTATTAATAGAACTCTTAAGTAAATTATACTATTATCCACCATACATTGTTATTTCTTAGAGGGTGTCTTGTCGGAAATGGTGGATCTACCACATACTAAAAATAATTGTTAAAATTAACACTTAGTTTATAAATTTGTCACTTAAATGCCTTAATAAAACCTTATATTTATAGCAATGAGAATATAAAATTCTTAATTTGATTTCGAGGAGGCATTTACATGTTAAAAAATAAGTTTTATCGTACATTGCTTGTAGCGGGTATTACTGGGAATTTAATAATTTCAACTGGTGTTGTTGCATTTGCATCAACTACTACACCAAAAACTAAAATATCTAGTAATTCAATTGGCGAACATCAAAGAGCAGGTAATGATTTTATGCAGAAAGGTGATATACAAAAGTTTAATCCGTTAGTATCTGTGTTAAAGACGCAAGTTACTGCCGGAACTATAACTCAAGCTGAGTCTGATGCAATAACATCATTCTTAACAACTAAAGAAGCCGCAGACAGAGCTGAAATGGTAGCACAAAAAGAAACAAAAGATGCTATGACTTCTGATGAAAAAACAGCAGCTATAACAGCTCTAAAGGCAACAAAAGATGCTGAAAAAGCTAAATTAAACGCTATGACTGTTACCGAAAGACAAGCTTATATGAAAGTTAATAAACCAGTTAAAGATAATATTATAACTGAACTTGTAACTGCAAACCTTTTAACTCAGGATCAGGCTACTAAAATCCAAGCCACAATTCCACAAAAAAACAAAGGTGGAAAATATAAGGGTGAGCAAGGTAATCCGTTAGTATCTGTGTTAAAGACGCAAGTTACTGCTGGAACTATAACTCAAGCCGAGGCTGATCAAGCAACAGCAGTTTTAAAGACTAAAGAAGATACAAAAAAAGCCGAAATGATAGCACAAAAGGCAACAAAAGATGCTATGACTTCTGCTGAAAAAACAGCAGCTATAACAGCTCTAAAAACAACAAAAGATGCTGAAAAAACTAAATTAAACGCTATGACTGTTACCGAAAGACAAGCTTATATGGAAGCTAATAAACCAGCAAAAGAAAATATATTTACCAATCTTGTAACTGATGGTATTTTGACTCAAGATCAAGCAGATAAAATACAAGCTTCAATGCCACAAAGACCTAAAATGGATAATTCGAAAGGACAAAAATCACAAGTAGCACCTACAATTACTTCTACTAATGAATAGTAAATAAATAAAGGCAGTTAGAAAATATTTTCTAACTGCCTTTGGTTTTGCTTCTAATTCGCCAAAACCAAAGAAACCTATTCATAATTTAACAGTATTGAGTATGATAAATGATAATATAATTAATAGTAAAGAAGTCCTTGAGTAAAGGTAAAAAAATAAAAATGAAATGGATGGTTTAAAAATGAAATATATGAAAAAAAATAACATCAATATTAATAGTAGCTAGTATGACCATGGTATTATTTTCTGGATGCAGTTCTAAAGAAGTAGATACATCGGCTACAACAACAGACACAACTTCTGTAACGCAAGACACTAAGAAAAATGATCCAGAAGAAATGAAAACAACTTATTCAAATGTTCTTAAAGCATTAGTTACAGATAACACTATAACACAAGTTCAGTCGGATAAGGTTCTTGAAGTAGTTGTAAAACAGCCAGCAGCTGGAGCCCCTTCAAAGGATGCAACCGCTTCAACAGATGGAACCACTTCGACAGATGGAAAACAAAAACAACCCCAAAATATTAGATTAAGTGAACTAGTTACTAGCGAAGTAATCACTCAAGCGCAAGCTGATACAATAGACCAACAGGTTAAAGAAGCAAATAAAATTGCTAAGGATGCTACCACAAAATAGTGTTCAAAGAAGATTTTTATTTTATGTTTCAATTAATTACGAAGATTTGAACAAACAAAGCATACATGATAATAGGTATGAATTAGCACATGAAAAAGAGTATAAATTTCTATTCGAAATTTATACTCTTTTTCAATTATTTTTTATTAAATTTATTAGGAATATGGTATCGATCCGTATAAAAACCCACTACTAACTCACCTAGATAAATCACTGAACAATAGTTGTAGTCAAAAACAAAATGTTTTTATTTGCACCCCTACATTTTTATGTACTGATCAAATAAATCTATTTTATTAAATTCTTCTATTCTATACTCAATCTCTCTCTGCTTTACAATTATCGAATGCTCTTGCTCTTCTAATCTTCTCAAATTGAAATATTATTTCCATTTGTAGTTATCTGGAAATTTTGTGAATTTATTAATAAATAATAATACTGATAATTCTATTCTGGTAATAAATTTTTTCTTTTTGAAAATGGTTTAAAGTCTTATAGGTAGGTTCAACAGGATCCTCCTTTGGCTTTTCTTGAGGTTGATGAAATTGATGTGTTCCCGCTATCTCTTCATGTATATTGTTGATTTTGTCATCTATGAAAATTGTTAGAACAATCTTCATATTATAAACATATTTATTCAGTCAGTATGATTGGCAAAATATATTTTAAAACTCCCAGCTGCACTTTGCAAAAGCCCTCAAAGTTCCTATAGAGGATTTATTTAAGTAATAATTTCATTTATATCTTTACATTTAATTTTATTACATAAAATTAAGAGCCAGTAATGAGCAAAATAACCTCATTACTGACTCTCCATTTATAAATGTTTATCAGTATTATATGTTGATAAACATCTTAAAACAACTTATAAATGTACTTATAACTAGTGTTGTTTTTTTACTATTTTAAATTAAATTTAGCAAAAGCCTCCGCCATAGCAGAATTACCAGAATCGACAGGTTCATCTTTCTTATTCTGCTGATTCAAAAACTTATTAACATCCTTTTTATCTAAAGAACTCTTTTCTTTATCTCGACGCTTAGTAAA
>NZ_JBNMNU010000137.1:0-11896 GCF_051278035.1 Clostridium sp. | reverse complement strand
TTATTATTAATGGAGCAACTATAAAGTTATATGGAAATTTAAACTGTAACATTTAGTGATAGACGGGAGAATTAGAATGAGTTATTTTACAATAAAAGATGAAGCAACCGCTGAATTTAAAGAGAAAAAGTCTGTTTTTATTGGGCACGGTAAAAGAGTGGGAAATGAAGACGAAGCTAAGGAGTTTCTGCAAGCAGTTAAAAACAAACACAAACAAGCTAGGCACAATGTTTATGCTTATATAATTGGTGAAAATAGAAATATACAAAGATATAGTGATGATGGTGAACCACAGGGTACAGGCGGTATTCCTATGTTAGAAGTTTTAAAGAAGAATGATATTACAGATGTAGCAGTAGTAGTTACTAGGTATTTTGGAGGGATTCTCCTTGGAACTGGGGGTCTGGCAAGAGCATATTCTAAAGGCGCATCTCTAGCTATAAAAGAGGCCGGGATAGTGGAAAAGGTTAAAGGTGTTTGTATACAAATAGTTAGCCAGTATGATTTGCTTGGCAAAATGCAACACATATGCGCGGAAAATAACTTTCATATAGAGCACATAGATTATAGTGATACTGTAAAAATCAAAATATACTGTGAGTTTACTAAATTAGAAGAATTAAAATCTAAAATAACTGGAATTAGCTCGGGAAAAGCAATATTTGAAGAAGAAGATGCGAAAATGTACTTTAAGTTAGAACACAGATTGTATCAGTAGTTTCTTTGAAAAAACATTTGTTTTAAGACCTGAATGTAAAGTTATAAATACTTTTATTTTCTATTTGAAAAGTGCTTTATTCGATGATATAATGGGAATGTAATGTACTTATGACTAATTCATAGAAGTATTGCTATTTATTGGCGCCGATTACAAATATTTAACATATAAAATATTTAGGTGGGAGGAATTCAAAATGTCGGGACATTCAAAATGGAAGAACATACAAGCTAGAAAAGGTAAAATTGATTCTAAAAGAGGTAAGATATTTACAAAAATAGGTAAAGAATTAATAATGGCAGCCAAAGGCGGAGCTAGCTTAGAGCTTAATGCTAAACTTAGAGATGTAGTTGCAAAAGCTAAATATAGTAATATGCCTGCAGATACAATAACTAGGGCAATAAAAAAAGGTTCTGGGGAACTTAACGACATAAACTACGAAGAAATAGTTTATGAAGGTTATGGAGCTGAAGGAGTTGCTGTAGTTGTTAACACACTAACAGATAAAAAAAATAGAAGTGTAGCAACTGTAAGACATGCTTTCGATAGACACGGTGGAAATATGGGAGCAAACGGATGCGTACACTGGATGTTTGCTAAAAAAGGACAAATCATAATAGAAAGAACAGAGGCTATGGATGAAGATGAAATCATGATGTTAGCCCTAGAAGCAGGTGCAGAAGATTTTAACGCAGAAACAGAAATGTTTGAAATCATCACAACTGTAGAAAACTTTGGAGCAGTTAGAGAAGCGTTAGAAGCAGCAGGTTTTGAATTTGAATCAGCTGGGCTTACAATGATACCAGATAACATGACACCTGTTAGTATGGAAGGTGCAGCTAAAGTGCAAGCACTTATAGATATGCTTGAAGATGACGACGATGTGCAGGATGTTTATCACAATGCAGAATTCCCAGAGGAATTTGTGGGATAGGTTGCTAAGAGCTAGTGGCATCATGGTAAACGTTTAACAAAGTCGTTATATGATGGTATACGAATAATTTAATATATTTCAGTAATGGATGTACCACTTGAACACCTTATTATATTGATATAATAAGGTGTTTTTTTATGTTGATAAAATTCGGCAAAAGAATTTTTATTTGATTATAAGATAATAAAAACTATACACCTAAATTTAATTAATTATAAATATTATGGAAACTATGATATAATATGTATATAAGAAAATTTGAATAAAATAATATGTACGAGGGGGATAAGATGAAGAATTTTAGTGATTTTTTAAAGAACATGATAATTAACAACTTAAAACTAAAGGCATATTATGAAAGTAAGAAAATATTAAAAAGAAGAAAACCTATTTATCTATCGAAAGCTAAATGGTTAGATATTCGTAAAGTTGCTATAGATGGATTTGTGGGAGAAAATAAGAACCCTAGAAATATTAAAGAACTTGAAGATAGTACATGCTATATACTTTTAAATAGTAATAAACCTATTTATATTAATGAGAATGAATGGAATTATGTATTGAAAAAGTCCACAGAAATATTAGAACAATTATTAAAGAAAATAGTTTTAGAAATATATTATTACCATAATTTTTCGGTGCTTTCAGGTTTAAAGAAACCTCAAAATATTAAGCAAGATACATGGAATATAATTCAAAACAATGTATATGATGTTTTTATATTGCTAAAAAAACACAATGCTAACCAATATTCTTTTAACACAGATAAATTACTAGATTTACTTAAAGAAAAAAAACAAAATGAAATGCCAGAAGATAAATGGATTAATTATTACAATTTTTTAAAACAATTATATCAACAAAATTTACTAGATAAATTATATTCTACAAAATTTCCAATTATGCTTCTAAGTAATAGTTCATTAGAATATTTGGAAGTTGAAAAAATTTATAAATTAAAGCATGAAGCTTATAGATTACAATTACTAGCTTTTAAAATTATGTGTTATTCTAGTAATCCTAAAGATTTAATTAAAACACAAAAACCTATTTGGATTAAGGATATTGATTTTAAAATAATAGTATTAGATTTAAAAGGTAAAATTGAGATCGACCAAAAAAGAGAAGAATATAGAGAAAAAATACAAAACATTAATAAAATTTTAAAGTGCGATGAATTACAGATGCAAAGACCGAAAAGTATTAATGAAGAAGACTGGTTGTACTTATGTGATTTAGAAAAAAGTGTGAAAGATAAAATCAATAATAACAAAACAATGAAAATTAAGTTAGAGGATAAAGTAAAAAGAACAATGGAGTATGAGGAAGAAATGAAATATTTAAAAAAAATCACTCTTGAAGTCGTGTAAAAACGGCTTAAAGAGTGATCTTACGTTGCGAATATCTTTTCCATTCCATGCGTATGTGTGAGTCCTTAGTTTATATTATAAAGTCCATAGTATATTCAGCATTGAGACTATTATATTTTTCTTCAAGATCCTGTAATGTAACAGAATCCACAATCTTATTAATTTGTTCATTAACGCTCTGCCATACTAATGTATTTATACAAACTTTTATAGTCTTATCAACTGCTAAGAGTTCATCATCACCAGCAATGCCAAGGTCGCCTTCAAGAATTCTAAGGACTTCACCTACTGTGATTTTTGAAGATTCCTTTGATAAGGTATAACCACCCTGCGAACCTCTAGCACTTTTTACAAGATTAGCTTTTCTGAGTACTGAGAAAACTTGTTCTAGATAATTTTCTGATATATTTTGTCTTTCAGCAATAATCTTTAAGGGAATATAGTCTCCAATTGAGTGAACAGCAATATCAACCATTGCCCTTAAACCGTATCGTCCTTTAGTAGAAATATTCATGATTATTAATTCTCCTTATCTATACTAAAATACACATATAATGCATAATATAATATTTATTCATTAAAACAAATAATACTATATTGGAAAACATAAGTCAACATAACAGTTTAAAAGTATTGAAACATTTATTCCAAACAAAAAACACTAAAAGCCAATAAGTAATTAACTTTTAATGTTTTTTGTTTTATTGTGTGAAAGATGCTGAATTATAAATTTTCAAATTCATTTAGGGTTTTTAATTTATTTTCAACTTTCATCTTTTCCATCCTTATACTATCTAATTGCTGCAATGTCTTTTTGTTTTCAACTTTTATAGTTTTACTTGAGTTATGCGGAAGACCTGACTCTGCAAGCTCCAGAGTATACTGTATTTCTTGCTCTAGTTTGTTTTTATAAGTATCTTCAAACTCCTTTTCTACTTGTGTTAATTCTTCATTTAAAGTTGTTTTTATACTGTCAATAACCTGCCTAGAAATTTCTGATTTAATTTGTTCTTCAGTTTTCATGAAATTCTTCTCCTTTAAAATTCATATTTTATGAATTACATAAATGTTTTGCTAATAATGAACTCTAATTAACCAAAACTTAATGTTTTTATTGCTAAAGCCAAGATCCCATGGTACTTTGTTTCTATCTGAATTATGACAACTAACTAGTGAGTATCCTCTTGAATCAGATCCTGTCACAACGGAAATATGAGTAATGTCATTTTTCTTTTCGTAGGCAACAATATCTCCAGGTAGTAGTTTATAACTAGCCTTATACACTTTGTCATAACTGCCATAAGCAATTATTGATGCTCTACCACTATATACCATATATCTTTTAAAGCCGTCAGCATTGAGCCAAGATTTTGTTGCTCCATTTTTGTCATAATTCCAAGCACCATTTTTTTTGAATTTTGCACCTTCAAAAAGAATTTGTGAGGCAAAGTTTGCACAGTCACCACCCTGTGGGTTATAGTCTCTGTAATTCTTATTATACTTATAATCATGTTGTGAAGTAGTTGCAGCTCCACAATATTTATCAGCATACTCAACAGCTTTAATTCTTCTCTCATTTAATGTAGATAAATCTCTAGCATTTTGCGATAGAATATATTCTTTTATAGAATCAGCCTTAATATTTTCTAAGTTTAGTGAATCGCCAAAAGGATCTTTATACCATTCTTTAGAAACTATGAAAGAATTATCTTCTCTAGTAACTTGCAAAACGTGATAAGTTCCAATTCTTGAAGTATTTACCACTTCGGGCTGATTGACATATACATATTTATATTCTGTTGAACACAGGAGATAAATCGAGAAGTTAGGACTATTACCTTTAATTCTTTTTATAATTACAGTTGGAGTAATGTCTATAAACTTTACTCCTTGCTTTTGTGCCCATTTATTAACGTAATTCATTTTTCTTTTTTCAAATTCGTAAGCCCAAGTTCCATATTTTGTGTCCATGTTATAAATAGATTTTATTAACTCTAAATCACCACTTAGTATAGCTTTATTTCTTTTTTGAAAGATTTGTTGGATATAACTAGTGACTTCTTTTTTTTCATCATCATTAGCACCATATGTGTAGTTAGAAGTGCTAAGTTGTATGGATAAAAGAAGTATAATAAATAAGAATAATCTTAATTTACAATTAAGCTTTTTTTCCATTTTTAAAAATCTCATAATATAATACTCCTATTACTTAATAGATTTATTTATCTTTTCTATGGCGCTTTTTATATTTGAATTATCTAATGATACACCTTCATACCATGGTTTATTTGAATCTAAACTATCAGTAAAATAAAGGGCTTTTAATATGATTTCAGGTCTATACTCAAAATGTAGGATATCAAAGTGCGACCACTTACCTCCCCAAATAAAGCCGTTTTTTTCAAAAATATTTACAAGTTCACTAGGGTATGATGCTAAGCGATTAGAACCCTGCTCTTTAGACGCCCATTTCCAGTAATCTCTTTTATCACTAGCAAGATCAATAGCAATTCCAAAAGCATGAGGACTTAATCTTTTTGTTCCCGAAATCACGCGGTAATTAAAAGTGCCACTACAAGGCAGAAGACATCTTCTTACATTTTCATTTTTTTCTGAGAGAGGAATTAATTCACTCATAACAGATTGTAGTGATTGTGAAGCATTACTATTTTTATTAAATTGATAGTTTTTATAACCTACTTTAACACCTGTAAGATTGGATTCTAATGTCTGTTTTGAGCTACCATAAATTTCGGATAATAAAGCATAACATCTCGAGCGACCGGGATCAAAATTAGAGGGCATAATAGTTTTAACAGTTGATAATGGATAAATTTGTTCTAACGTATCCTGAAGGTCTGGATTTAATAATTTTTGATCGGAATTTTTTTCTTTTTTATCATCGTATATGAGTTTTTTACCAGACTTTAAAACCAAATATACATACCCGTTATTTTCTTCAATATTTGTAATATATTCAGGATAAGCTATCAATAGGCAAAGTAAATCTCTCTTCACTGTTAAGTTATAAATATCAGTATTTTGCTCAGTAAAAGTAACATTTGAAGCAATGGCTGGTTTTGTCATTTGGACATTTAAAAAAAAACTAATAACAAATATCAAAGTGAAAAACTTTTTAATCATTAAATCACCTCTTTAAAAAGATTAATACTGTTATTGAAGCGGGGTTAGTAATAGTTAGTAATAAAGTGTTTTTTAATAACATTTATAATATATATAATTTCCTATGTTCGGGTAATATATGTGTGGATAAACATGCCACTTGCCACTGGTGTGGTACCGAATTTATCCATTAATTATATTGCCACCATTCACGTGAATAGTTTCACCACTAATATAGGATGAACCGCTTGAAGCTAAAAATACATAGGTTTCAGCTAGTTCAACTGGTTGACCTGGTCTTCCCATAGGAGTGTTTTTACCAAATTCACCAACTTCACTTGCACTGAAGGAAGACGGTATAAGTGGGGTCCATATTGGACCTGGAGCTACTGCGTTAACTCGTATTTTTCTACTTGAAAGTGAGAGAGCTAAAGATCGAGTGAAGGTAACAATTGCACCCTTAGTTGAGGAGTAATCAATTAAAGTCTCATGGCCTTTGTAGGCTGTAACTGAGGAAGTATTTATAATTGTAGAACCCTCTTTTAAATGGGGTAATGAAGCTTTTACAAGGTAAAACATAGAGAAAATATTAGTCCTAAAGGTCTTGTCTAGTTGCTCCGATGTGATGTCTTCAATACTGTTCTGAGGATGTTGCTCTGCAGCATTGTTCACAAGAATATCTATTTTACCTAATTCTTTTATGGTTTTTGTTATAGCATCCTTGCAAAAAGTATCTTCACCGATATCTCCGGACATTAAAATGCACTTTCTACCTTTTTCCTGGATAAGTTTTTTAGTTTCTTCGGCATCTGCATGCTCATCAAGATATAATATGGCTATATCAGCACCCTCTCTAGCATATGCAAGAGCCACAGCTTTTCCAATTCCACTATCACCACCTGTAATGAAGGCAACTTTATTCATTAATTTTCCAGAACCTGTACAATTAGGATCTTCAAAAATAGGTTTTGGGTTCATTAAGGATTCTAAACCTGGTTGTTTATCTTGCATTTGCTCCGGTACACTAGTAGGGAAATTTAAATTTTCACTCATACAAATACTCTCCTTATTTAAATATTTTTTTAGTATATATAGTTTGTGGTGAATTTAAATTTATATTCATGTCACAGGTATTATGATTGATAAATAGCAAGAAAGGACTGAATATGTTATAATTGAAAAATATGAGTACAATGAACATTTAAAATAAAAAAATTGAAGTTGATATAAGTGAAACATATTTATTTATAAATAAGTGACCTATAAAGCCTTAGCTAAATGAAAATTAATCAGCCTAAATATGCTCATATCACTAATAAAGGGTGGTTTCTTAGATGCAATATAATCATGTAAGAAAGTTGTTGTTTCCAATTTTCAAGAAAATTCATAACAGGATATCAGTGATTTGCGACATTTAAAGTTAAAGACAGCCACTAACAAAGGAGAAAAAAATGTTATTCGAAAATTTGAATCTTATTACCCCAATAAAAAAGGCATTGGTAACCGAAGGTTATGTAGAAGCTACTCCAATACAAGAAGCTGCAATTCCTAATATATTAGATGGAAAAGATTTTTTAGGCTGTGCTCAAACAGGCACTGGAAAGACAGCAGCTTTTGCTATTCCAATACTTCAAATTCTTTGTGGAAAACAAAAAGTTATAAAGGGACCTAAAAATATAAAGGCACTAATTCTTGCGCCTACTAGAGAACTAGCAATTCAAATTGGAGAAAGCTTTGATGCATATGGTGAACATATGAATCTTACTAGCACAGTTATTTTTGGTGGTGTATCACAAAAGCGTCAGACTGATGCATTAAAAGGTGGCGTAGATATTTTAATTGCGACCACAGGTAGATTACTTGATTTAATGCAACAAAAATTTATTAACATACACCATGTAGAAATGTTTGTACTTGATGAGGCAGATCGTATGCTTGATATGGGGTTTTTACGTGATGTGAAAAAGGTCATAGCGCAACTACCTAGAATAAGACAGACAATGCTATTTTCAGCAACTATGCCAAATGAAATTTCAAAACTAGTGGATTCTATTCTTATAGATCCAGTAAAGGTTGCAGTTACACCTGTTTCTTCTACTATTGATCTTATTGAACAATCAGTGTATTTTGTGGATAAAAAGGATAAAAAGCCGCTGCTTATTCATTTGTTAAAAAATAAGTCCATAGTTTCCGCTTTGGTATTCTCAAGAACAAAACATGGTGCAAACAAAATTACTAAAGACCTTAATAATTCAGGAATAGAGGCTCAAGCTATTCATGGCAATAAATCACAAAGCGCAAGGCAACTCGCCTTAAATAATTTTAAAAATGGGATAACAAGAGTGCTAGTTGCAACAGATATAGCAGCAAGAGGTATTGATGTTGAGGAATTATCTCATGTAATCAATTTTGATTTGCCAAATATACCAGAAACATATGTTCATAGAATAGGGAGAACTGGCAGAGCAGGTCTTGGTGGAGTTGCAATTTCTTTTTGCGACGTGGAAGAAAAGCCTTTTCTAAAGGATATACAAAAGGTTATATCAAAATCAATACCAGTAATAGAAGAACACCCTTATCCTGCAAGTAATGAACCAGTAATAGTTAGTAAAGATGTTAAGAAAGCTCCAACTGGAAAGCCTTCTTCAACTGGTTATGCTAGGAGAAATGGACGCAATCAATCTGGGAGACAACAAACTAGGAATACTAGAACAACAAGATAAATTAAATGGAAAGTATAAAGCCAATGATTATTTTAAATAATCATTGGCTTTATTACTCCATATTAAATATATGGATTTACAGTCCGCATTTTAAATTTCATGTGGACCAACTTTGTAATCTCCGTTCTTAGCACTAGCAATACTGCCTACGCTGAAAACTACAGGTAATTTACCTTTTAACATAACTAACATCTCCCTTTGTAAGATTAATGTTGGCTAGTTGACTACATTAATAGTATATCCAGGCATTGAAAAGATATACATGAAATAAATAATAATAAATGAATTTAAAAGGTTCACTGATTTTAAGACTTAAGTATATAGCTTTGCAGGATATGCACAGTTATGGTAAAGTATATTTATGAATTATTTGATTTTAGAATGAAAAGAGAGGTGCTGTAACACATGCTAGAATATAATGAAGTATACAATTCCATAATAAAAGAATTTAAGCTATGTGATTTTACTTTAAAACAAATTAGTGTAACAGCTGAGGATTTAACTAAAGCTAGAATAGAGATATGCAAACTTTTAAAAATAACAGAATTTAATGCTGATATTCTAGATTGGAATGAAAATGAGTTTATTAAAAATATAGAAACAAATAAATTAAATATAACAGATTTGGATAAAAAACAAGAAGCATTAAAAGAGAAAATCGTAATAAAAAAGAAAGAGATTAAAACCATTAAAATCCATACAAATAAATTAGAACACAAGCTTACGCAAGAAAAGCAAGAAAGCAGAAAATTTAGGGAAGCTCTTTATATTTTTCTTAGCAGAGAAAAATTTAAAATAATAAAAAGATTACTCATAAGAAGATATAGAAAAGTTTTTTCGAAATATTCCAGTGAGGTATGTATAAAAACTAAAATTGTGGAATGTAATGGCAGAAAAGAAAAAATAAGAGAAGAAAAACAAGAATTTAATAACACTATGGAAAACTGTAATAAGAAAATAATTGGGATTAAGAAAGTCTTAGCAGAAACCAGGAAAAAAATTATTAATACTCAAAAATCCAATAGATTTATTTTTTTAAAGCTTCAAAAACTGGAAGATTACAAAAAAAATGAAAAGAAGTTTAGACTAGAAGTTCGAAAATGTGAAGGAAAACTAGGATTTTATAAAGATAAATTAAAAGATTGAAAGAATGTAGGAGAGCTCCACTATTAGAACTCTTCTACATTCTTTCGGTTTTAAGATTACTTTTAAAATATGTTTTATTTAAGTGCTTTCTCAAATACTTCATTAATAATATTTTTAGAGGCAACGCCTTCATGAACCTTGACTCCGTCTACATAGTAGGTAGGTACGTAATAGTAAGTGTACTTCTTTGCTATATCTGGTTGGAGTTCTTCATCAATTATTTTAATATCTATATCTGCATATTGTGGATTTTGTTTTTTTATTACATCCATCCAAGCAAGTGCTTTTTTACAATATGGACACCATTCAGTTACAAACATAATTACAGGTTTCATTATAATATCACCAAACTTTCTTATCAATTCATCAATATACAGTATACACTATTTTTCTGATTTTTAATGCATTATAGTAAATAATAAAATGATTAAATTTAAAAATGCTAATTATCAAAAAAATAATTAGTAAACTATATAGTTAGGTAATAATTTATTTGCTATAATAAGTTATTATGAAAATTATTTTCAAGTGAAATATTTGTGAAAAAATATATAAGCTACTTCAATGTAGCGTTAAAGAAGGCAGTGATTTTGTGGCAATAGAAAATATGGAATCTATATTAAAATGTCCTGTGTGCAATTTGTGTTTAGAAAAACATGAAAAACAATATGTATGTTTAAACAATCATAGTTACGATATAGCTAGCAAAGGATATATTAATCTTCTTTTAGC
The DNA here is from genome assembly GCF_051278035.1 of Clostridium sp. Classification (GTDB taxonomy): domain Bacteria; phylum Bacillota; class Clostridia; order Clostridiales; family Clostridiaceae; genus Clostridium_AD. The sequence continues at coordinate 1,150 of NZ_JBNMNU010000137.1, read as the reverse complement.
TAATCAAAAGAATACAAAAGAACCAGGGGACAGTAAAAAAATGATGGAAGGACGTAGAGACTTCTTAAATAAAGGGTACTACCATACTTTTTCAGAAAGGTTAAACCAAGTAATAATTTCAAATATAAGTGGAAACAACATAAATATATTGGATGCTGGATGTGGAGAAGGATATTTCTTGTGGGAATTAAAGGAAGCTATACGTGTGGAACAATCTAACAGTATGCAAAATAGGGAGTTTGAATTTTTCGGTGTTGATATCTCAAAAGCAGCTATTACTTATGCTGCCAAGAGAGATAAAAAAATAAAGTTTATAGTTGGTAGTAATTTTAACCTGCCTATAATGACAAATACCATCGATATAATAATTAGAAATTTTGCGCCCTCTGATGAAGCAGAACTTAAGAGAGTTCTAAAGGATAAAGGTAAGCTAGTTGTAGTAACACCCGGAGTACAACATTTATATGGGTTAAAGGAAATATTATATGAAAAGGCTAGAAAACATGAAGAAAAACAAACAACTTTTGAAGGTTTTAAATTAATTAATACAATAGAAGTTAAGTATAATATTAAAGTAGAAGAAGGCGAAAACGGCGAAGATGTAAAGAATCTTATTTCAATGACTCCTTATTATTGGACTTTTGACAACTCTATGAGAGAAATAGCGAGTAATACTTCTAGACTTTCAACTGCACTCCATTTTAATATAAGCGTATATGAAAAGTGTTAATAGTATACTGAAATTAACTAGCATATTATATTATTAGGAGGAAAATATGGAACTTGATAAAGAAGACTTTTTGAAGAAAACTCAGACTTCAGAAGATGATATTATTAAAAATGAAATAGACTTCTCAGTATTAAACCAAATATACATTGACTATGATAGCTACAGGAGTAGTTATGAAAGCCAGGCTGGGTTTATAGCGGATACTCTTAGAACACATAAAAAGATACATTCAGTAAAGTCTAGAGTTAAAGAACCAGATAGATTAATAGAAAAAATTATTAGAAAGACCACTGGACGAAAAGAAAAATACGGACCGGAATTTAAGTTCTCCATGGAAAACTATAAAGAAGAAATAAATGATCTAATAGGAGTTAGAGCAATACATATTTTTAAGGAGGATTGGGAAGATATACACAATTT
>NZ_JBNMNU010000136.1:0-11926 GCF_051278035.1 Clostridium sp. | reverse complement strand
CTGATTGTAATAATGAGATGTACATGTGATAATGAATATGATAATTGTATGTAGTTTACTTATAACGCAAAAACATACATTTTAAAATGTGAAGGAGATTGATGAAAATGTATCGCATACTTGCAGCTGAAGGTTATGAAGCAAATGATAGGGGGGATATCGATGGATTATATAAAACAGATTGTTGAATTTATTCCTACCAATGAACAAGAAAACCAAGATAAAAAAATAATTCTTGATTATATAGAAAATTTCCCGCATAACATTTTGTTAAGAGAAAACGTATTTGCACATATTACAAGTTCAGGATTTGTAATGAACAAATCACTGGATAAAGTGCTAATGGTTCACCACAATATACGAAATACTTGGGCTTGGACTGGCGGACATGTAGATGGAGATACAGACTTTTTACATGTTGCAATAAAAGAGGCAAAAGAAGAAACAGGTATAAACGCTGTTACAGCTCTTACAAAAGATATCATATCTATAGATATCCTGCCTGTATATGGTCATGTGAGAAGAAATAAGTATGTTAGTGCACACCTACACCTTTCCGTAGCATATGTTCTTATCGCAAGTGAAAGAGAAACACTTATAGTAAAGGAAGATGAAAATAGCGATGTCAAATGGTTTTCTATGGATAAATTTACTGAAGATTATTTTGATGATAAGGATGTTTATTTATATAATAAGTTAATTCAGCGGGCCAAACATATTATATAGTATAGTGTACAGAAAATAAACAAAAATGATGGAGGAATAGATATGAAACTAAAATTATCAAGGACTAGTAGCGAAATGGAAGAACAATATTATGATTTCATTAATGATTGGCAAAATAATGATGAAGCAATTGTCCCATATGCTGTAAGACTATTAGATATGGATTATAAAACATGGTTGGATTATACATATAAAATTGAAAATAAAGATACTTGTCCACCAAATTTAGTTCCTGCACATACCTATTTTTTAACTCAAGAAAATAAAAGAATTATAGGTGCAATAAATATTAGGCATTGCTTAAATGACTATTTATTTAATTTTGATGGACATATTGGTTATGGCATTCGTCCATCAGAACGAAAAAAAGGATATGCGTCATTGATGTTATCTATGGCTTTACCAATAGCGAAGGAACTTGGAATTAATAAGGTTCTGATTACTTGTGATAAAAGTAATGTAGCTTCAGCTAAAACTATGATTAATAATGGTGCAGTTCTAGAAAATGCGGAAATAACTCAAAGATACTGGATAGAGGGAGGTAAAAATTATGTTAGATAGTACAGGATTTAATTTATGGGCTAATGGTTATGATAATAGTGTGAATCTTAGTGAGAAAAATAATGAGTACCCATTTGCAGGTTATAAAGAAGTATTAAATTATGTTTATAACCAAGTAAGAGAAAAAGATGATGCAACTGTTTTAGATATTGGATTTGGAACTGGAATTTTATCAACTCAACTATATAATAATGGATATAGTATTACTGGCATTGATTTCTCAAGTAATATGATAGATATCGCAAAGCAAAAAATGCCTCAAGCAACATTGATAAATCAAGATTTCTCCAAGGGGTTGCCAGATGAAATTAAAAATCATTGTTTTGACTTCATAATTAGCACATATGCAATTCATCATTTGACAGACAAAGAAAAAATCAATTTTATAAAGTCACTTTTCCCATTGCTGACTAAAACAGGAATGATACTTTTAGGTGATGTCTCTTTTGAAACAAGAAAAAAACTAGAACAATGTAAAGCTAAATACAATGAGTATTGGGATAATGATGAAGTCTATTTTACTGCAGAAGAAATTAAAAGCAATTTAAATAATGAATATTTATGTGAGTATATACAAATATCTCATTGTGCTGGAGTATTAGCTATTGTTAATAATAATTTTGTTTAAGAATATACTCTTCAAGTAAAATAATATAGGCTTATTAATCTTACCGTACGCCTTAGCTGATGTACTATTTTTATATAGCAATGTGTAAATTTATAACTTATAATCCATATATAGGTTAGTAGAACTCAGTGATAATATCAAACTCAATTTATAGGAGCGCAACTATGGAATTAATGGATTGTATTTTTAAGAGAAGAAGTATTAGAAAATATAAAGACAAACAAGTAGACAAAGAGATACTAGAAATGCTAATAAAAGCTGCAACAGCAATTGGTTTAGGTTCAGTATGGATAGGAGTATATCCAATGCAAAGTTATATTGAATCAGTAAGAAAAGCTTTAAATATACCTGAGTATGTAGTTCCATTGGGGATTGCGTATATAGGATATGCTGATGAAGAAAAACAGTCAAGAACTCAATATAATGAGAAAAGAATTTATTGGGAAAAATATGATTCTACTAGGAAACATAGAGCTAGGTCCAAAAACCTAAAATACGGATTATAGTCATGGAAATAACGATAGTAAAAGGGAGTATGGACTATATAAATGATTGTGAAGATGCATTGTTAAATTCTGAACTAGGAATAAGATATTTTCCGAAAAAAGGTAGTGCTAGAAAGACATTAGTGGATGGAATAAATAAGGAAGAGATATATATTGCCTTAGATATTAATCACAATTGTATGGGTTTCATATGGTATATATTAGAGGGTGCATTTCATTCATTTCCATATCTTCACATTATCGCAGTGAAGAAAGAAAATCGCAAACTTGGAATTGGAAAAAAACTATTAGAATTCTTCGAAGACATTTGCTTTATAGATTATACAAAAGTATTTCTAGTAGTTGCAGATTTTAATTCGGATGCGAAAATGTTGTATGAAAAAATTGGTTACATAGAAATTGGTATTATACCTAGTTTGTATAGAGAAGGAATAACTGAATATTTAATGATGAAATTACGAGAATAGAAAAAATGATTGCTGTATCCGAATTATAATAATATATGTTGACTTAGAAATTGGAGGTAAATAATGAATGATTATATAATAGTAAGTAATTATATGAATAACGAAAAATATAGACTAAGCTTTAATAAATTATCAATGGATATTTTTGAATCTGATCCTGAAAAATGGTACGAAAAAAATCTTTACTATAATAAATGTGCTTTTTACTCCTATATATATCATGATAAAGTTGTTGCAAATATATCTGTAAATATTATGGATTTAATTGTAGATGGACAAAAGAAAACAGCATTGCAGCTATCAGGTATAATGACACATCCGGCTCATAGGAACAAAGGTCTATCTGCATCACTAATTAATTATATTATAGATAAGTATGAAAATGAATACGATATTATTTATATTTTTGCTGAAGATAGTGTCTTAAGTTTTTATACAAAGTTTGGATTTAAGCAAATTATTGAAGATTCCTATGAATTAGATACAAATCAGATTAATAGAAAAGAAATTATGATAAAAAAGCTTGAAATTGATGATAAAAATGATTGTGACACTATTTTGAGAAGTATAAAAAATAGACAACCTCTATCTAAAAAACTTGATATATTTAATGATCTTTGGCCTCTACATATTTTCTGCATGTATGTATATACAGATGATATGTATTATTTAGAAGACGAGGATACTATAGTAATTGCAAACAGAGAAGATGGCTGCGTTCATATATATGATGTAGTAAGTCTAGCACCTATTGATATAGATAGTATTATTGAAAAAATTATAACCCCAGATGATGAAAAAATAGAATTCCATTTTATACCTGAAAGCAATAAATATAATATACTCAAAATTTCAAAAAAAAGACCAGATAATTGGCTGTTTGTGCGGTCTAATAATACTGTATTTAAAGAAGTATTGTTTCCGCTAACTTCACAAGTGTAACTTGTTTGTTGGAGATAATCTACTATGGGATATAAAGAACGTTGATGAAATATTATAAAAAAACAGAAGCTTTTATTTAATCCTAAATAATTCGTATAAAAGGAGATTTGAAATGTTAGAAAAAGTATTAAATCGAACTATTTGCTTAAAACAATATATCACTGAAAAAGAGTATAAAGAAATAAATCAACTTAATGATATTTGTAGCTTACAGGACAAAACTAATCTAAAGCTAGAATTAGACTATAAGCTAAATATGAGTAGCTGCCATGAAATAGGGTTAACAAACATCAATGAGTTTCTATCTTATATTGATGGTATTTTGGTATCCTACATTGGCATTTCAAGCTTTGGTGGTAATAATGGCGAAATTAATGGTATGACTCATCCAGACTTTCGAAGAATAGGGTTATTTACAAAGCTTTTTGAACTTGCAATAGGGGAGTGCCAGAAGAGAAACTTTAATGAGATATTTCTATTATCAGATGGTAAATCGATATTGGGAATTGAGTTTATAAAGACTGCGTGCGCTAACTATGATTTTTCAGAGTATAGAATGAAGGTACTTAACAAAACTACTTTAGAAAATATAAATTCCATAAGTTTAAGAAAAGCCAATAATTTAGACAGAAAAGAAATAGCGAGACAAAATGCAATATATTTTTATGGATCAGAAGGGTGTGAAGATTTCCCAGAGGAAGAGGAAGTCATAAATGAGATAACATATATGGTTGAATTAGAGGAAGTGATTATAGGTAAAATTAGGATAGATTATGGCGACAATTCAGCCTTTGTATGTGGCTTTGGAATATTACCATATTTTAGAGGTAAAGGATATGGTAAAGCAGCTTTAATAGCAGCTTTACGCTTAATTAATAAAGAAAACATAAATGATGTAGAATTGGATGTGGAATGTAAAAACAATACTGCTCTTAATTTATATAAAGGATGTGGTTTTCAAGAGAAGTCTGTAATGAATTATTATAAGTATAATATCTAAAGGTATTAATTATTATTTTTAGAGGAGTGGTATTGTGGATATAAGTATAAAAAATATTGATAGTAGTAACTGGAGAGAATGCACTAAATTAGAGGTTACTGAAAGCCAAAAGAAATTTATACCATCAAATTTATATTCTATAGCAGAATCAAGATTTGAGATGGGTATGAAAATACTCGGAGTATATATAGGTGACGTTATGATAGGATTTGCCTCATATATTTTAGATGAGCAAGGAGATATGAATCTATATAAATTAATGATAGATAAACACTCTCAGGGAAATGGATATGGTAAAAAGGCTTTGATAATGTTAATGAATATAATAAAAAATGAAACTATGAATAAAGAAATATGGTTAAGTTTACATCCTGAGAATGCAGTCTCTATAAAACTATATTGTGATTATGGATTTAATCAACAAATAACAGGCCTTGAGGCAGAGGATGAAATTTTCTTTAAATATAACATTATGTATGAAGGGAGTGGTATTAATGTTTGAGAAAAAACAATTTCCTATACTTGAGTTTGACTCTTGTAGGAGTGCATATATTGAACCGTCAAGTCTGATAAAACCCATAGATATTCCAGAATGCTGTGTGATATCGTTTTTTAGAGATGTTATTGAAATGAAAAATAATAATGGGCAGTTAAAACAAGTTACTAATATTCATTCTGAAACTCTGGATATTCCAGTTTATGAAACAGTGTATAATGGGAAAAGGGTAGCACTTGTATTGGGTTTTCTTGGATCAGCGGGATCAGCTGCATTACTTGAAGAGTTAATAGCTTTGGGATGCAGAAAATTTATAGTTTGTGGTGGTGCAGGTGTTTTGCAAAAGGATATTGCGGTTGGTCATTTATTTATACCAACATCTGCAGTAAGAGATGAAGGGGTGTCTTATCATTATATTGAACCTTCAAGAGAGATTGAGTGTAATAAGGCTATTGTAGAAGTAATTGAAAGAGAATTTAAGAAAGATGGAATAAAATATCTTAAGGCTAAGACTTGGACTACGGACGCATTTTATAGAGAAACAAAGGAAAAGGTATCATTAAGAATATCGGAAGGGTGTGTAACCGTTGAAATGGAAGCAGCTGCTTTCTTTGCTGTTGCTAAGTTTAGAAATGTTGCATTAGGCCAAATATTATATGGTGGCGATGATTTAAGTGGTGATGAATGGGACGAAAGAAAATGGAATACAAGAGAAGACATAAGAGAGAACTTAGTAGATTTATCTATAAAAATATGTGCGGAATTATAATATTAACATTGCTTTAATACAATAATTGAGCATATGTGGAGGGAATTCTATGAAAAATGGAAGTTGGGACAAGATATATCTAGAACAAGGTAAGGTTCAAGTTGATTTATTAGCTACTGTAGTTGAAGCCGTAAATTATTTTGAACAGGCTAAGTGTAAGAACGTATTAGATCTAGGTTGTGGACCAGGAAGAAATACGATATACCTTGCTAGCAGGGGATTTAAAGTATCCGCATGTGATATATCTAAGACAGGCATAGAACTTACAAAACAGCAAGCAGAAGATCTTGGTTTTACAGATATAAATTATGAAATCGAAGATATGTTTAACATGACATACGATGACAATTGCTTCGATGCAGTTTTATGTATATGGGTGCAAGGGCATGGAACTAAAAGAGAAGTACAGAAAGGTATAGATGAGATATTCAGGGTTCTTCAGAAGGGCGGGACTGTTGTTACAGACTTTGTTACCATAGAGGATAGTACGTACGGCATAGGAAAAAAGATGAACGCATGATTACAGCTGTTAAAACTATATTAGAAAGAGAAATCATACCCACAAAAGAAATCGAAGATTGGACTCGAAGTTTCAATAAAATAGAGAAAACAGGTATATATCCAGGAGATTCAGTTGTTGAATTTAATGTAAATACTTTCTTGAAAAGTTTGTATTTTAGATTGATTGATAAACCTGAGTATGAACAAATCACAAATGTAGTTAGAGAGGTTCTAAAGGAAATCAGTAGATTTAACGAATATTAAAAGGAGAAAATTCTTGGAGGAAATAAACTATGGAATATTTAATTAGAAAAATGCATTATGAAGAATTAGATAAAGCTTTTAAGTTAATTTGGATTACATTTTTAGAATTTGTTGCACAAGATTTCAGCAAAGAAGGAATAAATACTTTTAGATGTAATTTTATTGAAAATAAAGATTTTAAGGACCGTTTTAAAAATGGCAATCAAATTATGTATGGAGCATATTCAAAAGAAAAACTTGTTGGAGTTGTATCTATAAGTACAAATAATCATGTATCATGTGTTTTTATAGATAAAGACTATCAGAGAAATGGTATTGCAACAATACTGTTTAATCAAATTATTTCAGAACTTAAGGAAAAGCAAGTTGAAAAAATATCATTAAATGCTTCTCCATATGCTGTGCCTTTTTATCATGCGATAGGGTTTATAGATTTGGCTGGGCAACAGGATTTTCATGGAATGTTATATACACCAATGGAATTAATGTTATAAAATTATTGGTTGATAGAAATTCTATCGCAATTTTATTATTATAACTAATAATGTAGAAGGATTCTTTGGTTAAGGATAAAAGTGAGATTTCTAATTTTAACTAATATTATTTAGTGAATATCTCTAATGTTTATATTTATGCAATATTATGGTATTATAAAGTTAAAATTGTATTTAAAACTATTCAATAAATCTTTATATATTATTAAATTTATTCATATTAATTGACTAGAGGTGTCTGTGTGAAAAAGCTAATTATTATTAACGGAACAATGGGTGTAGGCAAAAGCACAGTGTGCAACATATTGCTTGATTCACTTAAACCAAGTGTTTATTTAGATGGTGATTGGTGTTGGAATATGAATCCATTCGTTGTTTCAGAAGAAAATAGAAAAATGGTTATAAATAATATTACTCACCTATTGAATTCATATTTGAACAATTCAGGTTATGAGTATATCATATTTTGTTGGGTTATCCACCAGGAAAATATATTCGAACAGCTATTGGAACCATTAAATAATTGTGATTTTGAACTTTATAAAATTTCTTTGGTTTGCTCTGAAACAGCTCTTAAAAACAGATTAGAAATTGATGTACAAAATGGAATTAGAAAAACTGATGTAATTGATAGAAGTGTACAACGACTCGAGCTATATAACAATATGGATACAATTAAAATTGATGTAAGTGATGTTGATCCTAAACAAACAGCTATAGAGATAGTTGAATTAATAGAAAAATGTGAAACAAAGCGAAAATGATGTAAGTATTTTTATTGTTTTTGGAGGGAGAAAAATGGGGGAATTAAAACTAGTGTCGCCGAGCGAAAAATATCAAACTCAATATATACATTTCATTGAGGAATGTAAAGAAGATATACAGAAATGCGCTATGAGTTACTATATGCCTTTCTCAGATAATAATAGCTTTTCGAAGGATCTACAACACCTAATTAATAACGGAAAAGGATTGTATCTTCCAGAAGGTTGGGTAGCGGCAAGTACTTATTGGCTTATGGATGATAAATATATACGTATTCTTGGAACAATTACTATACGCCATGCTTTAGTAGGTTATCTTTTTTTTAGGGGTGGCCATATCTCATACTATATTAATTTAGGTAAAAGACGTAATGGTTATGCCACAAAAATGCTTAACTTAGCTTTAGAAGAATGTAAAAAATATAATCTAGATAAAGTGATGATTACATGTGCTAAAGATAATATAGGTTCATCAAAAACCATTGAAAATAATGGGGGCATATTACATTCTGAAGATCATGAGAATGGTGAAAAATTTAAAAGATACTGGATAGATGTTGACTTTTCATGAGGGGGAATCTATGGATATTACTTTTTATAACAACGATAAAACTGTTTTTAATTATAGGACTTGTGGAGTTATTACTGATGATAAAAGAATTTTATTACATAGGATGAAAAATGATGACTTTTGGACACTTGTTGGTGGTAGAGTTCAAATGTTAGAGTCATCAGAATGTGCTATAAAACGAGAACTGAAAGAAGAATTAGGAGAGAATATTGAACTTGATAGGTTGCTTTGGATAGTAGAGAATTTCTTTGAATTTAAAGATAAAAATTATCATGAAATCTCAACAATTTATTTTGTTAACATCCAAGAGGATTCATGGATAATAAATCAAGAAGGTTCCTTTACAGGATTAGAAGGTGAAAGACTCCTATACAAATGGTTTAATTTTGATGAACTAACTAGTTTAAATATAAAACCAAGTTTTTTAAAAGAAAAACTGTTGTGCTTACCCAATATTCCAAATCACATAATTCATAGGGAGTAACAATTAATGATGACTATTTTGTAAGAATAGAAATAGCTAATGATTAAATTAGTATGATAGGAGTTGGTAATTATGTTTAGTAAATTCACAAGAACTGAAATAGTATATACAAATAAATTCACTGAAAACTATGAAGATAATGAAATTATAAGGTTCTACGATAACGATTTAAAGGACATGCATATGCACAATTTTACATATATCAAAAATAATGTTTGTAAAGATAAATTCAGAAAGATAATTTTTGAAGAGTTAGAAAAAAGAAGGGATGCAAATGCTAAGTTTTTAAGAATTGAGTTTAATTTTTCTGTTGAGGATGATTTAATTAATAATTTGCCTCAAGTTCCTGAAGTAACTAAATATGATTACATGTATATTGATCCCAAAATGAGTGAATATTTAACTGGAAACGAAGAGTGCATAATAAAGAAAGCAATATCAGAAAAAGTATTGAAAGAAGGAATAGAAGTCGATATTTCAGCTAATGAATTAGCTATGGGGACTGAATTTGCAAGGAAAAGAATATATAGGAAATCAGAGGTATATAAGCAACTAGATTCGAATTTAGATTTATATGTTTGTAATTACAATGGTATATCTATTGGCAATTGTGAATTAATGTTGAATAATGATATTGCTAAAATAGAGGATTTTGATATATTAAAAAATTATCAAAGAAAAGGATTTGGTACTTCTTTATTGAAACACCTATTAGAAGAAGCAAAAGATAATTCTGTTAAATTTGTTTATCTTATTACTGATAGTGGTGACACTGCAAAAGGCATGTATAAAAAGTGTAGATTTAAAAAAGCAGGCGAAAAGACGGAACTGTTCTTTGATTTGTAAAAGGAAGTGTAAGTTTTATGAAAACAAAACATGATATTTTAGAAATTGCTAAGACTCAATTGTCACTGGATTTTAATTGTCATATATCTGATTTTGTAAAGAAAGAAAACACAATAGTTGAAAACAAACTTGTTACAGGCAGACGTTTATATGATAGCGATGGTTGCTTTTTTAAAGTCATTTGTTTTGGTGGAAGAACAATTATCAGCACATCGCCGAAAATGATGCCTTGGTGTGTAGAAAAACTGGGCAGCAACGATAGTGCATGGTTCTTTGAATATCCACACCTTAGATGGATAGATAAACAGCTGCAAGAATTTGGACATGAGATTGCGGACGTTCATCATTATTATTTACCAAAGCCAAATGCGCAGGATAAAAAGCCTATAACCAATATAAAGTGGTATGAGTATGAAGAAATTTTGCAGTTTGAAGATGACGAGAGATTTCATGAAGCTTTCGCCTTTGATAATAACCACCCGGATATGCTTGCAGTAGCAGCATTGGACGGAGATTTAATAATGGGTATGGCGGGGGCCAGTTCAGATGGGAGAACCCTATGGCAAATTGGCATTGATGTTTTTCCCGGGTATCGTGGTAGAGGAATAGGAACAAACTTGGTTACACTTTTAAAGAACGAACTTTTAACGCGAGGAAAAATACCATTTTACGGTACTGTAGAATCCCACATACACTCGCAGAATATTGCTGTGAATGCTGACTTTTTTCCAGCGTGGGCCGAACTCTATTCAAAAGAAAAGACGTAAAATAACCTAATAAATTTATTATGGAGGAATTTAAATGGATTTAATAAAACCGTGTCATTTAAAACCAGGAGATAAAGTAGCTACTATTAGCTTATCTTGGGGTGGAGCAGGGGACGGTGATATTTTATGGAGATATAACATTGGTAAAAAGAGACTTGAAGAACAATTCGGATTAGAAGTTGTTGAAATGCCTCATACACTTAAAGGAACAGAGTTTATATACAATCATCCAGAAAAGAGAGCAGAAGATTTAATGTTAGCGTTTAAAGATAAATCAATAAAAGCAATATTTTCATGTATTGGTGGTGATGAAAGCGTAAGGATGCTTCCATTTATTGATTTTGATATTATAAGGAATAATCCTAAGATTTTTATAGGATACTCAGATTCAACTATTACTCATATGATCTGTTTTAAAGCAGGTATTTCAAGCTTTTATGGTGCTTCAATATTAGCAGAATTTGCTGAGAATGTTAAAATGTTTGATTATACAAAACATTGGATAAAAAAAGTATTATTTGATAACTCCATGATTGGAAATATTGATTCATCACCAATTTGGACAAGCGAATATTTACCTTGGGAAGAGAAAAATAAATTAATAGAACGAAATACACAATCTAATAATGGCTATGAACTTCTACAAGGTACTGGAATCGTAAGCGGGCACTTAATTGGTGGTTGCATTGAAGTACTAGAAATGATCAAAGGAACAGACCTATGGCCATCTAAGGATTTATGGGATAATTCTATTATATTCTTTGAAACGTCCGAAGAAAAACCAGATCCAAAGTATGTTGAGTATTGGTTACGTAATTATGGTTCTCAAGATATTTTACAAAGGGTTAACGGAATAATATTTGGAAAACCTTATGATGATTTGTATTATGAAGAATATAAGAAAGTAATATTTAATGTAGTAAGGGACGAACTTAAATTAGTTGATTTACCTATTCTTTATAATATGAATTTTGGACACACTGCACCGATGATAACTATACCCTATGGTTGTCTAGCAGAAATTGATTGTGGTAAGGGAACTTTCTGCATTTTGGATTCAGGCGTAATCTAAGTGTGTTTAAAATAGTATAATAAACTATAAAATTATTATGTTTGTTTATAATGGGGGAAATGTTATGA
>NZ_JBNMNU010000135.1:0-12026 GCF_051278035.1 Clostridium sp. | reverse complement strand
GAGATACTTTTTCGGGTTTTACCTGTAGTATAACATCATAATGAGGGGTAACATTATTATCTTCTGAATATTCATCTGGAACTTTCTCCAAATTAGTTTCTAAAGTTTCTTCTAAATCAGTTGCTGATTCTTCTTCTATAGAAGCATTATCATCATTGACTTCTGTAGACAGGTCAGTTTCATTATCTATAGCATTCTCTTGTTTAACTTGATCAAGTCTTGCCTTAAGTATTTCCACTTCTTTGTGAAGGCGTTCTTCTTTTTTCCTTTGCACATTTGCCTTAAGAGCCTTTGTGTCAATTAAATGCTTTGCTATAGTGATATCTTCACCAAAGTTCTCATCATAGGAGTTTTCAATCAAAGTTGTAATATCCTCTGGAACTTCACTTTCTATTAAAAGGTTTTGTATATCCTTCTTTGTTAAGCTTATAGGTTCACTATCTGCATCATCATTTAGAGCATTGTATTCTTCTATCATAGAGCTTAGGTTTTCTTGTATATCCATAAAAACTTTATCAGCTTCATTTTCATCTAAGCTAAAAGAATCTTTAATAATTGATTGGAATGTTTCCTTTTGCACCGTAGCCGTTTGTTTTGAATGACAACCTAGAACATTTTCCATTAATTCAGTATGTGTATCCTTTGCATTTTTTGTATAATACATAATAGAGTTAACATCTGAACTACGATCAATAAAAGCAGGAAACACAAAGCCATTAATTGGGGGCTCGACAACCCAATCTCTAATACGTGCTCCTATTTCGTTTTGCTGCTCAAAATATCTAAGACCAGGCTCTGAAAGTGAAACTGGACATATTGCACATAACACATATTCATATACTTCTTCAGATTCATCTATCTTTATATTGTCTTTGGTCTTGCTAACAACATCATAAGCATCATGAAAAAAGAGTATTAAAAAATTACCAGTGTAATCATAATTAGCTATAATCAAATCGTAAAAGTTATCTACAAAAGCATCATCTTTTAATTGACTGTTTTTAAGCTGCATAAGCGAAGTCTGACTTTCATTTGTAAAATCTTCATTAGTTTCAAAGTCAAGTTCTAAAATATTATTCCCAATAGTTCCAGACAGTACTTTTTTAGCGATCTCTAAATATTTAAAGTATTCATCCTCATCTAAATTTAGAAAGCTTTCTCTAAATTTTAAAATAGTATGTTTTTCTCCATTAACATAGCATCCACACATTTTAGTGAAGGTGCATTCCTCTTTTTTAAAACGCTTTTTTAACTCAAGTATATCTTTTCTTCTCATGTATAAACTCCTCAATTTTAAAGACAAACCTCAAGTAACTTTATAGTTGAAATTGTTTGTCTTTAGTATTTTTTTGTAGCTATAATTAATATATTATTTCGTTAATAATCCCTTTTTTTCTAATTACCCTTTTATTTAAGCATTCATAAATTATAATTCTACATTAATTCCCAACTTCCTCTATACAGAGTAACATTTTTATAAATATGTACTAATCTATTCTTTCAATTAAATATAGAAATGCGTAGCAAGTTCAGTCGTTTGGTAAAAACGTTTAAAAAACTTGATAAATGCAGTGAAAAGATTATTCTTTTCACTGCATTTATTATTTTGTCATATCTATTTCTGTTTAAGTATTTTTTTCTTTCTAAATATTAATCCTCTTTAATTATCTACTACGTAAAGCATCTATAGGATCCATTTTTGAAGCCTTTAAAGATGGATAGAATCCTGAAATCATACTTAATACTACGCAGAATAATAAAATTAAACCAGCATCAGAAAGGGGCAATTTAGCAACTTCCATGTAAGGAGCATTTTCAGAAATATTCTGCAGAAAACTATAAACTGCTGAATTGATGAGATTAGATATACCTAAAGTAAACAGCAATCCAATGCCTGCTGATAACACACCAATAATGAATGATTCAGCAACGAAAACATTTAATATATCTTTTTTTCGTGCACCAACTGCCCTAAGGATTCCTATTTCTTTTATTCTCTCAAGTACAGAAATATATACAACAATTGATATCATTAAGGCTGCTACAAGAATAGATATTCCAGCAAAACCCAGAAGTACATAACGTACTTGCTTCATTGCTCCATCAACTTGAGCGGAGATTGTTTGGGCAGTTAAATCAAATGTGTATTTATCTTGTGAATCAGTTAATGTTTTTAGTTGTGCTTTTAAATTTTTATCATTACTAGAATATAAAACTAAACCGTTAGTTTCTAAATCTGATTTATCTATTTTAAACTCTTTCTCATAAAAATTAAAGCCCCAGTCACTTGTTGCATAATAGGTGTCCATTAAGGTTGTAGTATTGGCAATTCCAACTATTTTCCAAGTTCTAACAATGGGAACTTGAGCGACTCCGCCTTGATCACTATGAGGGTTAGATCCCTGCTTTATATAACGAACATAAATATCTTTACCAATTAAATCTTTTAATTCACCACCATTTTTTTCGAGGTCCTTGGCAGTGGAAAGTGAAATAACAATTTCATCTGTAACACCAGTCTTAGGAAGTGCTCCATATTGAATATCATTTTTAACATCTTCAAGAACACCTGGGGCCATCATCATAACCAATTTTTCTCTAGTAGCTTGGTCAGATAGTTTAGACATCAACTTTTTATCCTTAATTATACTTTCGTCTAAAGAATAAAAACTTGCAATGGGAACCCCATTACCTGAAATTTGAAAGTTATATGCATATATATCTTTATTTAAATCCATAACTGAGTTTACATCATTATATTTGATAGACTTTAAATCTTTTATAGATTTATCCGTATTTTCCTTGAGTCCTACAGTTATTGCGTTTGTCGGAAATATACCATTAACCTGAGTATTAACTGCGCTAGTAGTACCAGAAGTTATAGCTATAGCTAAGGCAATTCCACTTATTCCAATAGAAGTTCCTATAGCTGTTGCAATGGTCCGACCTTTTTTTAGCCATGCATTACGAAGAGACATTTTTAATGCTGTAAAAAAAGACATCTTAGATTTTGTTTCTATTTTCTCTGTTGCAGTTGTATTTTCAGTTGAAACCGAGGTTATATTATCTTCAATAGAAATTAACTTGCCATCCTCCATTGTTACAATTAAATCTGCATAAGCCTTTGCAAGCTCTGGTGCATGAGTAACCATAAGTACTAGTTTTTCTTTTGAAATCTCTCTTAATAATTCCATAACCTGCTCACCAGTTTTAACATCTAAAGCACCGGTTGGTTCATCAGCTAAAATTATTTCGGGGTCATTAGCAAGTGCACGGGCGATAGCTACCCTTTGACGTTGCCCCCCCGACATTAGGTTAACTTTCTTTTTTATTTGATTTGTGAGTCCAACTCTCTCAAGTAGAATACGGGCTTTTTTTACTTTATCTTGTTTTGAGTATCCTGATAAATCCAAAGCAATTTCTACATTTTGGGCTGATGTTAATGAGTTAAGTAAATTGAATTGTTGAAAAATAAAACCTACTGTATTTTTTCTATAAGTATCTAAGTCTTTTTGCCTCGCCTCTTTTAAGGATTTACCGTTAACAATAACGTCACCCTCAAAATTTGCATCCAAAGCACCTATTAAATTCATCATTGTTGTTTTACCACAACCAGAAGGTCCAACAATTGCCACGAGTTTTCCATTAGGCAAATCAAAAGAAACGTCATCTAGCGCTACAACTTTATTTTTACCTATTGTATATATTTTTCTTAAGTTTTTAATTTGTAACATTTACTATTCCTCCTATTCATCACGCAATGCGTCAATAACTTGAATTTTAGTTGCTCTTTTAGATGGAAAATGTCCCGCTAAAACTGCAACTAAGATGCTGATAACAATTAGACCGGCAATAGTTACAAAGGGAACTTTAATATCTGTAAATGGAATACCCGTTAATGGAATATTTACTATATTGTTCGCATCAATATTTAATACATTATTAATTATTTGGTTTGCAATTGGTTGTATTATAAAAGCTACTATTACTCCAGTGACTCCTGCAAAAAGGCCGATTAATGCAGATTCAGCTTTAAAAATACGAGCTATATCTTTATTTCTTGCTCCCACAGCCTTAAGAATTCCTATCTCTTTTTTACGTTCAAGTACACTTGAGAAAATTACAATACCTATTAAAATTGTTGAAACTACTAAGGCAAGTGAAATAAATACAATCATAACTGCCTCGGCTAAATTAATTAAAGTCTTAATAGCAGATTTAACCATAACAATTTGTGAGGTTGCAGAGAATCCCTTTTCCTCAGTCATTTTACTTCCACCAATACCTCCGTTTTCAGTTGCATTAATGTAATTGAGTACTTTTTCATTGTTATGAACATCTTTTATAACAACTTCTGCATTTACAAAGCGGTTTTCTTTAGATGCAAAATAGCCATCATCTTGAAGCCATGTATTAACAGCATCATAAGAATAATATACAGCAGCTGAGCTTAAAGCAATTTCGTTCACAACTCCAACAACTGTGAAATCTTTTGTATATTTTTTACCTAAAATTTCGTTTCCAGTAAGTGGGTTTACAGTTTTTTCTTGAACTACTACATTTATTTTTTTACCAATAGCTTTTGAATAATCACCATTGTCTGGATTCATGCCATACTTTTCGATTATATTCTTAGCCATATCCTTATTTACTAATAATTCATATTTATTGTTCTTTGGAACACTACCAGTCATTGCATGTTGAATGTGTGAAAGATAATTTTCACCAGCAAGTGAATTAAAGGTGATATCCTTTAATGTTTCATTATTTACCTCATATGAAGTAATATTTTTAATATTTAAATCTTCGCGAACAGTTAACACGTCCGGATTTTTCTTAATGCTGTCATATACATTTATGTTCTTTGGATAATCAGTCTTTTGAAGTGCTGCATCCTTAAACTTCATAGTGGTTTGTATTATATTAGCGCTAGCAAAAGAATTTGTTTGTACATCTATATAATCAGTTGCCCCATTACTAAGCCCTACAACTAATAAAATACCAGCTATTCCAATGGAACCTGCAAGAGTGGTTACAATTATACGCCCCATTTTCTGTTTCAGATTTCTAAGGGATAGCTTTATTGCATCTGCAAAAGACATGCTCCCATCTTTCTTTTTTAGTTCAGATTTCACACTGTTTGTTTCAGATTCATTGATTATTTCGTCATTTTGAATTTCCCCATCTAAAATAGCAACTACGCGGGTAGAGTATTCGTAGGCTAGTTCACGATTGTGGGTAACCATAATAATTAACTTGTCACTGGCAACTTCTTTAATAAGCTCCATAGTTTGAATTCCAGTTTTTTTGTCAAGCGCTCCTGTTGGTTCATCCAATAGTATTATATCCGGATCATTTGCTAGTGCACGAGCAATAGCAACACGTTGCTTTTGGCCTCCAGATAATTCACCGGGTTTATGTTCCATATGTTTTTCAAGGCCTACCTGCATAAGCAAGCTTTTCGCACGTTCAATTCGTTTCTTTTTTGATAATCCAATTAAGTTCATTACAATTTCAACATTTTCAAGTGCTGATAAATGTTCGATTAAGTTAAAGGATTGAAAAACAAACCCTATATTATTTTTACGATATAAGTCCCAATTCTTTTTCTTATATTTTTTAGTTGATTTTCCTTCAATAACTAGATCACCTGAAGTTGGTTGATCAAGACCTGCAATTATATTTAAAAGTGTGGATTTACCACATCCTGATGGCCCTAAGATTGAAACAAATTCTCCCTTTTCAAAATTAAGATTTACTCCGCTAAGAGCGTTAAAACTTTTCTTTTTTTCTATAAAATATTCTTTTGACAAATTGTTTAATGATAAAAGCATAAATAACTCCTTTCAATCCATTAGTGTAGTTCTACTGCTGAGCTTGTATATTTATATTAACAAGTGAATCTTAAGTTGACACTGTATTAACCTTAAATCTACCTTAAATAACTAAAAAAGCTGCATCAAGATAAAAGTGTTTCTTATCTTGATGCAGTACTTAGCTATTTAACTCAATGATAAATTTGCATCCTTTTCCAGTTTCAGTTTCAAGACTTATGTGCCCAGTATGTTTTTCAATAATTGTTTTAGTAATTGCAAGGCCAAGGCCGGTGCCCCCTGTTTGAGAGTTCCTCGCATTATCCACTCTTTTAAAAGGTTCAAATATTTCCTCAGACATCTCACGCGGAATACCAATGCCGTTATCCTGTATTTCTATTACTACTTTGCTTAAAAAATTCTTTAACACTATTTTTATCTGCGTACCTGGAGGATTATATTTCAAAGCATTATTAAGAATGTTAAGCAGGGCCCTATCAATTTGCTTTTCATCAATAAGAAGAAGCTTTTTACCTTCTGGTATCTCGAAATAAGACTGAAAACCTGCTTTTTCTATTTGAGGTATTAGCGAGGCTATAAGTTTTCTTAAATATTCACAAATATCTACACTCTTAAGCTTAAGCTTAAAATCCACGCTTCCCATTTTAGATAATTCGAATAAATCACCTATTAAACTATTAGCTCTTGTGCCGTTATTTAAAATTACTGCTAAAAATTTTTCACGTTCATTATCTGATATATCCTTATTATTTAATAACAAATCCGAGTAACCTATAATATTGGATAACGGGGTTTTTAAATCATGAGAAATATCCAATATTAGCTTTCTCCTATTATCTTGAGATTTTTCTTTCAGATTTTTTTCGATTTCAATTTTTTGGGCCATTAGGTTAAAGGCATCCTTAAGATCTCCAAACTCATTCTTAGATTTCAGCTCAACTCTTGCAGAATAATCGCCACTTGCAATTTTTTCAACTCCACTTAATAATTTTTTTAGTGGTTTCACAAAATTATTAGAAGTTATTCTTGAGTAGAAGATAAGACCAAAAACAAAAGAAGTAATATTAATTAGCGATCCTAAAAAGAAAATAAATATAATATTATTTATAGCTATTGGAATTCCTTCTCTATCAAAAAAAACACCATTAGCTAATTGTGTTTTACTAGGAATGACAATTTCTAGCCAAAAATCACTATCGCTATTATAAGCTACACTATAATGGTATTTCCTTTGGTGTTTGCCGCTATTAATTAAGAATTCACTGAACTCATTCTTGGTATATTGGTTTACCTTTTGAGGGTTTATTCCTTTAGAGAAAACAACTTTATAATTTTTATCAATTACATGAATTCCACCTTTATACTTTAAAATCTTAGAATAATCTATATTTTTATAATCATCCCTCATAACCTGAGCAGCTGATAGTTCTGGTATTTCTTCAAATTTTATTAATCCCTTAAAACTAACTGAAATAATTAAGGACACTACAATGAAAACTATTGTAGAAAATATAAATAGTAATAAATAATTTTTGAGTAGCATGTTCGCTACTTTCTTTTTTTTCATATTTCATTCCTTATTCCTAAGTTATTTTCTAGCTTATAACCAATTCCACGTATAGTCTTTAAATACTTAGGTGACTTCGGATTATCTTCGATTTTGTCTCTCAAATGGCTTATATGTACCATAATTGTATTATCATCACCATAATAGGCTTCTTCCCATACCGCCTCATAAAGTTGTTTTTTCGTATATACTCTGCCTACGTTTTCCATGAAAATTTGAAGAAGTTTTAACTCCTTTGCATTAAATTCTAATTGTTTATCATACTTATATACACTGTAACTATTTTTATCAAAAGTTAAATCTCCTATTTGAATAATTAACTTATCAGGTACTTTTAGCGATGTTATGTACTTGTAGGATCTTCTTAGCTGTGCATGGACTCTTGCTATCAATTCAATGGGATTAAATGGTTTGACCATATAGTCATCAGCACCCAGTCCTAGTCCTAATATTTTATCAGGATCTTCACCCCGGGCAGTTAAAAACATTACAGGAATTTCACTTGTTTCTCTAATCTTTCTAAGCAAATTGAAACCATCAATCCCTGGCATCATAACATCAAGAATAGCTAAATTAATTTCGTTATTCTTAAAAATCTCCAATGCATTTAGTCCATTTTCCGAATTAAATACTGTAAAACCTTCTTTTATAAGGTGTAGCTCTAGTAGTTGTCTTAGATCCTTATCATCTTCCGCTATTAAAATATTTAAGGTGTCCACCTCCCTATCCGAAAAATTTTTCCGAGTTATATGCAATATTGTTAAGAATAATTTTCAAATATAATCCACCCTAAATGTTAGAAATAAAGCTAAAACAGTCAAAGGTGTGATACTATGTTTATCTTTTTTTGATGCTTTTATTCTTTATTTTTTCCGGTGTTTGTGTATATATTGTAGACACAAAAATTCGAACGGTATAAAATAAGAGTTGTTTGTTTTAGTATGCCCGGAAACTAAAAAAGCATTAAGATTTCTGCCATAACCGGCTAAAATCTCGATGCTTTTTCATCTGCGCTGTTTTAAAAAAGGGGATGCGATTTCTCATTCACCGTTGGAATTAACAAACAAATGCCTGTTATGCTTTTGGAGGTGTTCCTTCAGCGTTTGATACAACTGCATCTATTTGAACTAAAGCATCTTTAAGTAAAGCTGATACGCCAACTGTAGTTCGTACAGGAACACCGCTTGGGAAGAATGTTGTGTAAACTTCGTCTACAGCATCAATATCTGCGATATTTTTAAGGAATATATTTACTCTAACCACATCGTCCATAACGTGGTCGACACTTTCTACAATTGCCTTGATATTTTTTAAGCACTGTCCAGCCTGCTCTTTTACACTACCAGCTACCATTTTACCAGTTTTTGAGTCTAAAGGTAATTGAGCTGAAATATGATTGTAATGAGAAAAAGCTACAGTTTGTGTATATAAAGAACTTTTTGGTGCATTTTCCGTATTGTTTGCTTCTATGATGAGTCCGTGCCTGTCTTCAACAACTTGTGGGGGTGTACCATCTCCGTATGACACCACTGCTTCAATTTGTACCAAAGCATCCATAAGTAAAGCTGAAGCTGCAACTGTTGTCCGTGCAGGGACATAAGCTACGGCCCTAGCGATAGCCGAGTCTGGGAAAAATGTTGTATAAACTTCGTTTACGTCTTCAATATCCGAGAGGTTTTTAAGGAAGATATTAATTTTAACAATATCGTCAAAAGGAACGTCGATACTTTCTAAAATTGCCTTAATATTCTTTAAGCACTGTCCAGCCTGCTCTTTTACACCGCCGACTACCAATCTACCAGATTTTGGATCGATAGGTAATTGTGCTGAAAGATTATTGTAATGAGAAAAAGCTACAGCCTGCGTAGATAGAGAACTTGTTGGCGCATTTGCCGTGTTATTTGTAAGCTTTATGAGGTCACCTGATTGTGGTGCATTTGGAATTGTACCCTCACCGTTTGTAAGAAGTGCTTCAATTTGCACCAAAGCATCCATAGGCAAAGCTGCAACTGCAACTATCGTCCGTGTAGGAACATAGCTTGTGAAGAATGTTGTGTAAACTTCGTCTACAGCGTCAATATCTTTGATATTCTTAACGTATACAGTGATTCTAACAACATCGCTCATAACATGGTCGATGCTATCTACAATTGCCTTGATATTTTTAAAGCACTGCTTCGCCTGCTCTTTTATACCACCAGCTACCAATTTACCGGATTTTGGATCAATAGGTAATTGAGCTGAAAGATTATTGTAATGAGAGTAAGCTACAGTTTGTGAATATGGACCGATGCCTTTTGGAGCATTTTCCGTAGTTCTTGCTAATACTGCGTTATAGTCGCTCATAATAGTATTCCCCTTTTTAATATTTATTGATAGAATCATTAAAATTCATCTAAGTAAATAATAAACCTTGGACTAGCTCTAATGTCAATAGGTTTGGAAATTTATTAAAAATTCGGCTTCGGATACAGTAATTAAAGATATATTTTTTATTTCGGTTGTCATTATTACTTTTAGATTGAAAACTTGTGAACAAATTGTAAATTAATAAAATTGACGTAAATTTTAATTGGATATAATGGAATTAAATGAATTATTATGTACAATGACTAATATAATAAATAACCATTTAGGAGCTACCTACTTTTTAGATGGATTATTTTATACATTTTTAGGTATGAATATGAAAAAAAAGTTTTGTTGGATATTTATGCCTTGTTTTTACCATTATGCATAACAAATTATATGTTTGTGAATATATATACAATTAAACCGTTAAATTTAAAATTCAAACATAAATACATGTAGTATTACCGAGTAAATGATACCTTAAAAGATTAAACTCATTTTAAAATTAATATCAACGCTCGTGAGTAAGATATATTCATATTTACGCCCAAATATGAGGTTTTAATTATGAAATCGTATACCCTATAATGATGGTACAAACAAAAACCGATATAGGAGGCACTTAAATGAAATCATTTATAAATGTAACTTCTGAAATAGGAAAACTTAATAAAGTAATGCTACATAGACCCGGCAGAGAACTAGAAAATTTAGTACCTGCTCTTCTTGAGAGATTACTTTTTGATGATATTCCTTATTTAGACGTGGCTAGAAAAGAGCATGATATATTCGCTAAAATATTAAAGGAAAATGATGTGGATGTTCTTTATTTAGAAGAACTTGCTACTGATACTTTAAATGATGATAAGGTAAAAAAAATATTTCTACAACAATTTTTACTAGAAAGTCACATTAGTAATAAAGTAATATATAAATCTCTATATGACTATTTAATGTCCAAGCCTACAAGAGAAATGATCGATATTCTTATGGCTGGTGTTAGAAAAAATGAGATAGATGTTAAGGATATGTATTCTCTTAGAGGTTTAATAGGAAACCAGTATCCATTCTACTTAGATCCTATGCCTAATCTTTACTTTACTCGCGATCCGGGTGCTTCAATTGGAAATGGTATTACTATAAATACTATGCAAACTGAAGCTAGAAGACGTGAGACGTTGTTCCTAGAATTTATTCATAAATATCATAGCTCTTTCAAACAATCTGAAGTTCCACTTTGGTATGATAGAACCCTTCCCAATAATATTGAAGGTGGGGACGAGCTTATATTATCTGCAACAACTCTTGCAATAGGATGCAGTCAAAGAACTTCACCTGAAGCTATAGAAGTCGTAGCAAGGAATTTGTTTGAAAAACATGCTTCTTTCGAAAAAGTATTAGTATTTGAGATTCCAGCATGTAGAGCATTTATGCATCTTGATACTGTATTTACAATGGTTGATTATGATAAATTTACAATTCACCCAGAGATAGAAGGACCACTTAATGTTTTTGAAATTACAAAAGGCGTTGATGGAGAATTAATCATTAACCAAGAAAAAGATATACTAGAAAATATATTGAAATCCGCATTAAAGTTGCCTTCAGTTGAATTAATAAGATGCGGTGGTGGTGATTCTATTGTAGCTGCAAGAGAACAATGGAATGATGGATCAAATACACTTGCTATTGCACCAGGAAAGGTTATAACTTATGAAAGAAACTCTGTTACAAATGAAATTTTAACAAAACGTGGTGTAACAGTTATAACAATGCCAAGTGCCGAGCTTTCAAGAGGAAGAGGCGGACCAAGATGTATGAGTATGCCACTAAATAGAGATGACTTATAAAAAAAATAACAACAATATTAGGAGGATTTTATTATGTTTAACTTAAGAAACAGAAACTTTTTAACTTTGATGGACTTTACTCCAAAGGAATTAAACTACTTTTTAGATTTAGCTAGAGATTTAAAAAGAGCTAAATATGCAGGCACAGAATCGCAAACATTAAAAGGTAAAAACATTGCGCTGATATTTGAAAAAAGCTCTACAAGAACAAGGTGTGCGTTTGAAGTAGGTGCACTAGACCAAGGAGCACATGTAACTTATCTAGGACCTACAGGAACTCAAATTGGTAAAAAGGAATCTGTAGCTGATACAGCTAGAGTTCTTGGAAGAATGTATGATGGAATAGAATATAGAGGATATGGTCAAGAAATAGTTGAAGAATTAGCAAAATATGCAGGAGTACCTGTATGGAATGGTTTAACA
>NZ_JBNMNU010000134.1:0-12170 GCF_051278035.1 Clostridium sp. | reverse complement strand
ACAACTTTTGCGGTACTTTCTGAATAGCCTCCTCTGGAAACGGTTATTGGTGACATAGTACCCTGAACTATAATTTTATTTTTAGGCTCTTTAACTATAGTTTCATTTACCACTTTTCTAGCGACTTCTTTACCATTTTCATAAGTTACATCTATACTAATACTTTTTTCGCCATTTACTCCATTTTGTGAAACACTTTTTTTAGATTTTAATACACCCTTATCGTTTTTAATTACCGTTTTAAAATCTATAGGCTCTTTTTCTTCTATTGTTTTTGTTTTAATCCTAGTAATGATAACGTCCATTCCTTTAGTTAAATTGGTTTTTAATGATGGAACAACCGTATCAGTAGGGCCTAACGTTATCTTTTGTGTTTTTAACATCAGTGCAACATCACTTTCCGCAGAAGATATATTAAGTTCTTTATTGTCTACAAGAACTTTTAGATCTACAGCACGTTTTATAGTTATGATATCGTTGTTAAGTATTTTTGAATTTAAAGCTTTATCAATTTTATCTTTTAGGGATATAGATATATCGGCCTTCTTTAATGCTAAGTCAAAAGTTTTTTGGTAAGTTACGAGTTCAATTGGATTACCGTCTACAATCACAGTAATATTTTTTCTTGAAAATCCCACAAAAACAGCTGAAGTTACAATTATGGTAAGCAGCATAAATCCAATTATAATTTTTCTTGGCTTAACTTTTAAAAATTCAACTATAATAATCATCATCTCCTAATTATAAGGTTTGGTATAATACTTTATATTGTATTTCCAACATATGGGGTTGGTAGTGTATTAATGTATGTGTATGTCTATATTATATTTTCTATGTCAGTCAATAAATGGGAAATTATTGTAGTGGTAGTATATCATATTTTTCTGTTCAAGGGAATTATTATTTTTAACATGCAATTTCAAACATGCATGGGAACCTTATGGAGAAATAAAATGCACACACTATTTTAGAGGAGTAGATTAAGTTTGAGTTTTTATATAATATCGAATATAATAATATTAATATGGGAGTTGATTTTTTGAAAATAAACGAGTTAGAGAACATAGTATTTAAATCATCTTCAGATAATATGAGAAGTAAAGGACATAAAATATTTAATAATGGATTAGTTACTAAGATTAATGGCAAAAAGATAGATAATATATATCATATATATGGCTTAGTTAGTAATGAAACAAAATCCGGTGAATTAAATACTCATATAGCAATAGATTTATTAAAGAGAAAATTAGAGGGAGTAAAATGTACTTGTGAGGATTTTAAAGGACGTCCGAGTACGGACTATTTATTTATGTGTAGTCATTTAACTGCTACAGCCTATAGGTTTTTTAGTTTAACTGCAAAAAAAACTGTAAAGGAAAGCAAAAAAACAGAAATTATTCAAAACAATAGTTCAAATAAGAAAAGTACAAATAACATTGTAAAGCTTATTCGTAAGGTTTCTAAAGGTCCTACTTATTATGATGCACAAAATTCAATAGACAATGAAAAAACAAAAATTGAACCTAGGGAATTAAGATTTTATTTGTTAGGTTTAAAGAGTAGGAAAACTAAATTTAATTATGATGGATTCGAGTTTGAGGCTCCGGTTTTACAAAACAATTTGCCGTTAAACTTTACAGTGAAAATTAGAGGTGGATATTTTGTTTTAACAACTCATAAACAATTTCCAGTATCATTAAATGATATGAATGATGTATATTTATTTAATTGGAAGCTTTATTTACCATCGAAAGATCAAATTTCAAAATATATGATTATATGTGAAAAGTTAAAAAAAAATGGTGAGATTATATATAAAAAGGAAATAAATAATTACAACAAACTTATTCATTTTCTAAGCAGTATTTCAAGTGATATTAATATTAGCGAAGAGATAAAAGTCTTTGCAGCCGGGTTTATTAAGCCAGAGTTTGAATTATATGAGATAGAAAATAAAATTTACTGTGACGTGAAAGTAAATTACGGCAATGAAAAAATCAATATTTTAAAGGCTGATAAAAGTAAAGATACACTTATAAGGAACTATAAAAAAGAGCAGAAGATCCTTATTGAGCTGGAAAAATATAGTTTTAAAAGAAAAGATGAGTCTTTAATATTCACTGGTGGTGACTTAGAACTACTTAATATTCTAAGTAAGAGTGGTAAAAGTTTATATTGCCTAGGAAATGTTACTCTTTTGAAAAGTTTTAAACATAGAGAAATATATAATCACAGCTCTATTGATGCTATGGTGAAAGAAAAGGATGGTTACTATGAGTTTTCTTATGGGTTAAATAACATGGAAAATATAGAAATGAATAGTGTTCTAGCAGCTTTTAAGCAAAACAAGCGATGTTATAAAACTAAAAATAACAATTTTCTAGACTTTGAAGATGAGGATGTCAAGAATTTCTTTAATCTAATAGAAATACTAAATATTGATGAAAAAATGAAAACAGGTGTAATACAAATAGAAAAAAGTAAGGGTATATACTTAAGTGAGAAGATAAAAAATAGCACCATTAAATTTATAAAAGGCACTGAAGTGTTAAAGAATATGGAAGATATTTTATATAATATAAATAACACGGATATATGTGTACCAGCGAATTTAAAGACCACACTTAGAGGATATCAAATTGATGGTTTTAAATGGCTTAAAGGTTTAAGTACACTAGGATTTGGAGGGATACTGGCAGATGAAATGGGCCTTGGTAAAACAATTCAAGTCATAGCTTTTTTATTATCCCAGGAAAACAAAAAAACCATTATTGTAAATCCAACATCCCTTATTTATAATTGGAAGGCAGAACTCGAAAAATTCGCACCTAGTTTAAAAGTTGCAATTATACATGGAGAAAAGAGTTATAGACATAAAGTAATAGAGAATTTGAATGATTATGATGTAATATTAACAACCTATGGAACATTAAGAATGGACATAGATAGGTACCAAGATGTTATTTTTGATAATTGCGTTATAGACGAAGCTCAAAATATAAAAAATTATTTAGCACAAAACACAAAAATTATAAAAAAAGTTAAAGCCCATGTAAAATTCGCGTTAACAGGTACTCCTATGGAAAATAATTTAACAGAACTGTGGTCTATATTTGACTTTATTATACCAAATTATTTATATTCTAAGGAGGTTTTCGAATCTAAATTTATAGCTTCAAGACAAAAGGATATAGAGGAACTTAAATTACTTATTAAACCTTTTCTCTTAAGAAGAACTAAAAAGGAAGTAATGAAAGAATTACCAGATAAAATAGAAAAGAAATTTATTGTTGAGATGACAACATCTCAAAGAGCTGTATATAAATCTTATATCAAAACCGTAAGGGATAAAATGAAAAATGATGGGGATGGTAGAATAGAGGTTTTTTCATATTTAACTAAGCTAAGACAAATTTGCTTGGATCCCTCCCTTGTAATAGATGATTATAAAGGTGGAAGTGGAAAGCTAAGAGTTGCAACGGAGCTTATCGAGAAACACATAGATTCAGAGGGGAAAGTGTTACTCTTTTCACAGTTTACATCTGCACTTAAAAAGATAGGTGAAAATTTAAAGGTGAAAGGAATTAACTATTTTTACTTAGATGGTAAAACAAAGCCTCAGGATAGAATTAAATTGGTAGATGAATTTAATATAAGCTGCGATACAAAGGTATTTTTAATTTCATTGAAGGCAGGGGGAACAGGTCTTAACTTAACATCTGCAAATCTAGTTATTCATTTTGACCCTTGGTGGAACCCAGCAGTAGAAGATCAAGCAACAGATAGAGCTCATAGAATTGGTCAAAGAAATTTAGTAGAAGTAATTAAGCTAGTTGCTAAGGGAACTGTAGAAGAAAAAATTATTCTTCTTCAAGAGGATAAAAAAGATTTAATTGACAATGTAATTACAGGGGATCTTACTAATAGTAATGTTCTAGGAAAGCTTACAAAAGAGGAACTGATGGAGATTTTTAGTGGTGTTACCCAAGTGGCAAGTTCAATATCGCAAAATTAAACTGGGGTACTTTAAATCACATAATTATGAATAATATAAAAAGATGCCACTTGCGCAGTGTGTGGCACCAAAGGGAGACGAAGATATGAACGTAGAATTTAACAATAAAATTGTAGACAGCAATGAATTCAAAAATATAATCGAAAAAAATACAGAGTTTAAAGTAATTAAAGACATGAGTAAAGGTTCAAAACGAGAGGACATATTAGCTTTTAATTTAAGTGTAGGGATAAATATCTTAAATGATTTAATGGAAGAAGAATGTAATGTATGTGAATTAACAGAAGATGAATTATTTGAAGAATACCTATCACTTGCTGAAGAAATTGCAATGGACATTGAGGAATATGTTCCAGAGGGTGCTATTATGGATATTAAATCTTATGAATGGGATAAGTCAGTTAATGCAATTAAATTAGTTATAATTATAGCTTCAGAGGATATTTACGAAGTGAAGTTAAGAGATGTTATGAAGAGACTTGTAACACAAGTGGAATAATATTAGGGACTGTCCCAAGATTTCGCATGAAATCTTGGGACAGTCCCTTTTGTTCTATTATTTATTGTTTAAATCTTCATTTTCAAATTTATTGCCAATAATATCTCCAAGAGGGACATCAATAATATTACGAGGTGAAGAGCTTCCAGAAGCTTGAAGCTGAAAATTCACTATGGTTTCATCCCAAACTACATTGTAAACGGTGGATGAAATTTCAATATAATCTCCTTCGTATACATCGACTCCATTTTTGTCGGATAAATAAACCCATTGTAATAATTCATATTCTTGAATGGGTCTCCAAGGTAAACCAGGTAGCTTTAGGTCTGATGGTATGTAACTTTTGGCATCAAAAGTCATTCCTTGTAGTTTATGCATCTTTTGTTTGCTACTATCCCAAGCTTTAAATTTTAATTGTTTCATTTAGGTTGCCTGCCTTTCTATTTTAACATATCTTTCGTTTTAAAAAAATTATGACAATACTCTTTTATATACGTCAAAACACGCGAATTTAAGGGGGTTATAAATTAAATGAACTTAAGTAAGTCATCTTCCAGTGTTTCATAATTATTAAAATGAATTGTATTCATACCAAGTCTATCTGCTGCCTCAGTATTTGCTAAGGTATCATCAATGAATAAGCATTCTTTTGCTTTTAGACAATAGGTATCTAAAAGTCTAGTATATATTTCACTTTCAGGCTTTATAAGGTTTTCTTTATAAGATATTACGCCACCATCAAAACACCTAAAAAAATCATATTTCAAATATATATTATCAAAAGCTAATGAATGAAAATTTGATAGGAGATATAATTTAAACCCCTTTTGTTTTAGTTCTTTCACCATTTGTACTGTGCCTTCGATAGGGGTTAATATGTCAATCCAGTTATCCATGCATTTCTTAATATGTACCTCGTAATTAGGGTTTCTTTGTGATATTGCTTTTATAGCTTCATCTTGAGTTAATATTCCTCTATCTAGATGACTCCATTCTTGGCTTTGAAAGATTTCTTTGTAAACAAGGGCTTCAATTTTATCATCATTAAAAACCATTTTAAGGTAATCTAGAGGTTTAAATTCTAGTAATACATTTCCAATATCGAAAATTATGTTTTTAACCATTTTTATCCTCCCTGTAAATGTATTTGTTAATTATATTCTAATATAATTTCAGGAATAAATCAAACGGGGATAGTTAGTAAAGGGTTAGTATATAAAAATTAAAGCTTTAAAAAAGCAATCTCTTTACCTTAAATAAATTCAAGGTAAAGAGGTTACTTTTTAAAAATATTTAAAGTTGCTTGTCACAATCTAAAGGTCCACATATATCAAATTCTGAATCAGATGGAGGTGGAACAAAATTAGCATCTTTTTTTGCCTTTTCAAGTTTATCTTTTTCTATTTTTGATATTTCCTCTGGAGTTAATTTTTTAGCCACTTTTTCTTTATCTGTCATTATTCATCCTCTCCCTTTTTTTATATTATTTTTCATTTCTTACACTATAACCCTAAATTTTAATTATAGCAAGAATTATAAATGTCGATTTAACAACCATTATCAATACATAATCATTATTGTATAGAGTATAATGATTATATCATACTTCTAACACAATTAGGCCTTATAATAAATATATAAGACGTTTATCTGCGTATAAATTATAGTATAATAGGTTATATAAGAAAGAGGTGGAGCTATATGGGTAATGAAAGAATACTTCTAGTTGATGATGAAGAGCGTATACGAGATATGATAAAAGAATATACCAGTCTTGAGGGATATGATATAGATGAAGGAGCTGATGGTGTGCAAGCTTTGGAGCTGTTTTCGAAGTATAAATATTCATTGATTATATTAGATGTTATGATGCCCAAAATAGACGGCTGGAGCGTGTGTAGGGAAATACGTAAGACTTCAAATGTTCCTGTAATCATGCTTACTGCAAGGGGTGAAGAGTATGATAAGCTTTTTGGTTTTGAGCTTGGGGTGGATGATTACATAATAAAGCCCTTTAGCCCGAGGGAACTTCTTGCACGTATGAAAGCAATAATAAGAAGAAGTTCATATGCAGAAATTGAAGCTAAAAAAGAAACTACAGTTACTTTTGATGGACTTGTTATAGATTTTGATTCAAGGAACACTTATGTAAATGATAAATTAGTTACACTTACACCTAAAGAATATAGTTTGCTAACTTTTTTTGTAGGTAATCCCAATAGAGTATTTTCTAGAGAAAAATTGCTTAATGAGGTTTGGGGGTATGATTTTTTTGGTGATGACAGAACTGTAGATACACATATAAAAATGCTACGTGAGAGTATAAAAGAATATAGGAAATTTATTGTTACAGTGTGGGGAACAGGATATAAGTTTGAGGTGGGTGAAAAAAATGAAAAGCATAGCTCTTAAATTATGGTCAGGTATGATAGCTCTCGTGCTTATAATGCTTGTTATGTTATGGCTTTTCCAAATTACATTTTTAGAAAAATTTTATACGACAATAAAAATTTCAGAGATGAAAAGCAGTGGATACTCTATTCTTGAGGGGTTAGATGTGGACTCTTTGGAAAATCTTGAAACAACTTTTGAAACCTTTGCTAATGAAACCAATTCTAACATTGAGTTTTTGGATTCGACGGGGGAGACACTCTATAGCGTAACATCAAATGGTGGCACTTCTAGTATGCCTATGATGATGAATAATTCAAGGATTGAGGTTATTAATGAGATTAAACAAGGAAAGGAAATAACTCTATCTTTAATTCATCCTAAATTCCATAATACATTTATACTTATTGGATTACCCCTCAAAGTACAAGGTGAATCTAAGGGAGGGCTTTTTATAAACTTGCCTTTAGCACCGGTAAAGGATACAGCCTCCATATTGAAAGTTCAGTTATTTTACATCACATTAATTCTTCTTTTTACAGCATTAATATTTGCTTACTTCTTATCTAGGAGTTTTACGAGACCTATACTTGAAATTACAAAAGTCTCAGAAGAAATGGCTTCAGGCAATTTTTCTGTGAAGATTAAATCAAAGAGCAGGGATGAGATTGGAAGACTTGCGTCAACTATTAATTATATGGGGGAAGAACTGTCGAAAATTGAACAATTGAGAAAGGACTTGATTGCTAATGTATCCCACGAATTACGTACACCATTAAGTCTTATACTTGGATATGCTGAGACGATTAGAGATGTTACAGGAAATGTTGCGCAGAAGCGAGACAAACAGCTTGAGATTATTATAGAGGAATCTGAGAGGCTTTCTAAAATCGTTGATGATATTCTTAATTTATCTCAAATACAGGCGGGATATGTTAATTTTAGCAAAACACAGTTTAATATCAATGAGCTTTTGGAAAGAGTTATAGTTAAATTTCAGATTTTAAGTGAGAAAACATCGGTGGATATAGTTCTTGAAAACAATGTAGATGCAATAGTAGAAGGTGATGAAATTAGAATAGAACAAGTTATGTATAATCTTGTAAATAATGCTTTTAACCATACTAAAAGATTTGGACATATAATTATAAGAGCAAAAGAAGCCGAGAAAAATATTAGAATTGAAGTTGCGGATACGGGAATAGGAATATCAGAAGAAAATTTAAAGCATATATGGGATAGATTTTATAAGACAGATAAAGTGGAAGGGATAAAATCCACTGGAACTGGTCTTGGGCTCACTATTGTAAAAACTATTCTAGAATCACATGGTTTTGAATACGGAGCAGAGAGTGAAAAAGGGACCGGAACTATTTTCTGGTTTGAAATTAAAAAGAAGTATTTATAATAATCCATAGACCCTATCTTTAAAAGATGGGGTTTTTAATTTTATGTGAAAGTTTCACAATTATGTCGTTGTTTTATCATACTTCTATCACAACTTCCCCTTATACTAAAGATAGAAAGTAAATAAAAAAAATTATGAGGAGAGTGTTTTATATGAAAAATATCGAAAAAATGGTTCTATCACTTGCAGTAGTAACAGTACTTAGTACTGGTGTTGTTTTTGCAGCTGTAGCTACAAAGACTCCAGCGGAAGTAACATCTGGATTAACAGGAAAGTCGATAGAGGAAGTTACAACAGATAGGGCCTCTGGAAAAACTTATGGAACAATTGCCAAAGAAGCAGGAAAGCTAGAAGAGTTTAAAACAGAGACACTTCAGCAGAAAAAATTAGTGCTTGATCAAAGAGTAAAAGATGGTAACTTAACTCAGGTAGCAGCAGATGAAATTTACAATTCTATTGTGGAAAATCAGGAGACTTGTGATGGAACAGGAAGTGCTGGAATAGGTAAAATGAACGGTGCAGGATTTGGAAACGGAAGTGGTCAAAGAAGAGGCCAAGGAAGAGGTATGGGATCTGGACAGGGTAATGGTTCTGGATGTGTGACACAATAAATCCTAAAATAAAGGAGTGAATTTCATTGAAGAAAAATAAGATCTCAAAGTATTTAAGATGTGGTTTACTTACGTTATTTGTAATGCTTGTTAGCATTGCGGCATATCTCCATCAGGTACTCGGAGGAGCGAAAGCTCCTTCAATTCATGCACTGTGCCCATTTGGAGGACTTGAAAGTCTTTATACATTAGTTACAACAGGCGGACTTATACAGAAAATTTTCTCGGGTACCATGATACTTTTTGCAATAACGTTAGTTATAGCTCTTGTTTTTAGAAGAAGTTTTTGTGGACTTATATGCCCATTTGGGGCGATCCAAGAGTTTTTTGCCAAAATAGGACATAGGATATTCAAAAAGAAGTTTATAATGCCGAAAATAATTGATAGGCCACTTAGATATTTAAAATACGTTATACTTGCAATAACAGTTTTTTATGCATGGAAGACAGCGGGGTTATGGATGGCGCCATACGATCCATGGTCTGCGTATGCACATCTTCCAGAAGGACTTTCAAGCGTTTGGGCTGAATCTGCTGTTGGGTTAATAATACTTATAATAACAGTGGTAGGTTCATTTATATATGATAGATTTTTCTGTAAATATCTATGTCCTGTAGGTGCATTTTATGCAATAGTAGGTAAATTTAGTCAATATAGGGTTGTGAGAAATGAAAATAAGTGTATAGACTGCGGACTATGTAGTAAAAAATGTCCTGTAAATATTGATGTACAACATCTAAAGGAAATAAAATCTAGTGAGTGTATAAGCTGCCAGACCTGTGTACTTAATTGTCCTAAAGAAGGTGCACTTGAACTTAAGTATGGAAAAAACAGAATAAGCCCACTTGTTACAATTATAATCGTAATGGCTCTATTCTTTGGATCTATAGCATTTCAGGCTGCTGGACTATATAAACTAACTCCAGATGCACTTAAAGTTGGAGAAAGTATAAGTTATGATGAAATTAAAGGATACATGACAATTGAAGAGGCGGCTGATGCTACAAAAACAGAATTAAAAGATTTCTATGTTAAATTTAAGATACCAGAAAATGTACCTAAGAATGTTAAGATGAAGGAAATACAGAATGTTTCACCTGAATATGAGCTTGATGCGGTGAAGGAATCTCTTAAATAAATAGCCAAAAACAATAAATCCCGTAGAATTAATATTCCACGGGATTTATTGTTTTTTATTTATAATTTATTATAGACAGGTGAAACTTTTTTAGGTGTTGTAACGTAATAGATAGTAAATAGTAATAACATAAAACTAATAAAGTATAAGGGGCGATAGTATGAGAAAATTTATAATCTTTACCATAGTTAGTATGCTTACAGTTGTACTACTTGTGGGGTGCAAAAATAATGAGGTTAGTGAAAAACCTCCAGTAACAAGTGCTAAGTTAATGGCTCCAACTGTTATTGGGGAAGTTTTAGAGGTAAGTGAAGATGGTAAAGCAATTTTAGTGGACTCCACTGCAGATATCGTAAAAGGTCAAATTTGGGTAAGTATAGGTGACAAAACTAATTTTTTTGAAAATGCACGTGAAGGGTCCTCTATTCCTTATAGCAATGTAAGTAGAGAATTTACTGTTTTGAATCATGTGGAAATTTATATTGAGGGTGGGATAAGAGAATCCTATCCTATGCAAGGATTAGCTACGGCAGTTTATGTTAATGAAGTTAAAAAATAACTTGTAAATATGATATAATTGATAGATTAAAGTAAACACGAGAGAGCAATCTAAATATTAAATATTGAAATGAGGATGAATGTATGAGTATTGCAAAAGGTTTATACGGCATGACAAAAGATGAGAAACCTATTGATATTTTCACTTTAAAAAACTCCAATGGAGTAGAGGTGCAAATAACTAACCTTGGTGGAATAGTTGTTTCAATTAAAGTACCAGACAAGTTAGGGGTATTTGCAGATGTGGTTTTAGGTTATGATAAATCAGAGGATTATTTTAACAATATTAATAATTTCGGAGCAATTATAGGACGATATGCTAATAGAATTGAGAATGCTGTTATTGAATTAAATGGAGAAGAATATAAGTTAAGTAAAAACAACGGAAATCATTCAATACACGGAGGCATTGTGGGTTTTGATAAAGTTGTATGGAAGCCTACTATTATAAAAGAAGAGGAAGTAGAATTTTTAGAACTTACTTATACCAGCGTCGATGGAGAAGAGGGGTTCCCAGGAGAGCTTAAGGTCAAGGTTACCTATACTTTAACAGTAGAAAATGAACTGAAAATCGAATATTTTGCGGTTTCTGATAAGGATACAGTAGTTAATTTAACTAATCACTCATACTTCAATTTATTAGGCCGGGGAGATTTAGATATTTTGTCCCATGAGCTAATGATAGATGCTGACTATATCACTGCTATAAATGATGAATGTATTCCAAATGGAGAAATTAGTTCAGTAGTGAATACTCCTTTTGATTTTAGAAGACTTAAAAAAGTTGGATCTGATTTATTAACAGAAAACCAACAGCTTAAATATGGTGGTGGTTATGACCATAATTTCATATTAAAGGTAGATAAAAAAACCCCACAAAAATTCGCAGAACTTTATGAAGCAAAAACTGGTAGGTTTGTGGAAGTATATACTACAATGCCAGGAGTTCAGCTTTATACAGCTAACAATTTAAATACCTCTAGACCAGGGAAATCTGGAGAATTATATATAAAAAGAAGTGCTATATGTTTAGAAACTCAAATTTTCCCTAATTCTTTAAAACACAAGAATTTTCCATCACCAATTCTCAAAACAGGAGAAGAATATAAGCATACTACTATTTATAAATTTTCAACTAAATAGTAAAATAAAAATCAAAAAACCACGAAGTTTAATTATAAACTTCGTGGTTTTTATTTAATATTTTGGTTAAATTATTGTAATTTCCAAACTAAATCATTTAAACGTAATTCATTTCTAAGTGTACGTGGATTAGTATCATTATCTATTACTACGCATTCAATTCCTTCAGTATGAACAATCTCTTCGTTTTCATTTATTATTCCATACTTTGATATTCTTTTTAAATTAGCTAGGGTTGTATTCCCTTTTATGTGATCTATTAAAATTAATCCATAGGCCTTGAGTTACGCAGAAAACTAAACATAAAATGTTCTGGGATATTACAAAAGACGGGTAATTTAAGTGGTGGAAATCAGCAGAAAGTTATTTTAGGGAAGTGGATTTTTACAGAGCCAGATATATT
>NZ_JBNMNU010000133.1:0-12313 GCF_051278035.1 Clostridium sp. | reverse complement strand
TTACCTTTTATGTACCATTTAGCTTCTGTTTTCTCTACTCTATATACTTTTCCAAGTATTCCAAACTTAGACATACTTCCAGCAAGAGAACCTATAAATGATGGTGTATTTAAACTAGTTTTTTTAACTTTTTTTACATCATTTGTTTCTTTAACTACAGGTTCTTTTTTAACCCTACTATTTATGTCTTTACTAGTTTTAGCTGTATCTTTACTAGTAGCCTTTAATTCTTCTAGTATTCTAAAAATTTCTTTCATCATATTGATTTTTTTATCTATACTTATACTAGGTGTTTCAATTTCGCTGTATTCAATTGGTTTTCTCATAATTATCGTTCCTTCCTTTAATTGTAAATATTCGAATGATGTGTTCATATCCATTATATCACGATTCTTTGAAATATTTAATAATAATATCAATTGTTCTATTTTATTTTTAATTCAGTATATTTAAAGTTGCATCTCTGTTAAATTACTCCAATATTTTTTAGGCATATGTTGCATTTGTAGTCTCTCATTGCTCTTTTCCACTATAGAAACACTTTTATGAAAAACTTTCCAAAGGTTCTGATAAAATAATTCTTCAGTTTCATAACTTTCCAGTTTCTCAAATTTTAATTCTCTGAGTATCCATTCATTATTTTCATAAACTATTCCTGTTTTTCTTTTTACATCATGAATTACCCACTTTTCATTTTGAAGTCTCTCTTTGAAGTGAT
Source organism: Clostridium sp. (assembly GCF_051278035.1). Taxonomy (GTDB): domain Bacteria; phylum Bacillota; class Clostridia; order Clostridiales; family Clostridiaceae; genus Clostridium_AD. The sequence continues at coordinate 11,595 of NZ_JBNMNU010000133.1, read as the reverse complement.
TTCCTATAAGTTCGAGAATGTTATAAGTAGGCTCAATAGCTGCATACAATATGCCGTTGAATTCTTGAAATCTTACTAGCCCTAAAAATCTATGTGCTTCGAATCCTACTTTTTTCGAATATTTCTGTACATCATTTACAGTTTGGTGTGTTAAAAAGTCGTTAACATTGTTCCCTATCTTAAATCCTAATTGTATATACTTAAATAATTTTAATTCTATTCCAGGCGCTTCAGATAGAAATGCTTGATACACATAAACTAAAGTATCCCTTGAAATTTTTTCTATTATAGCCTTATATACTTTATTAGATCTTACCATATCAATTTCTATAATTTCATCCTCAAATAGCATACTGAAATTATAGCTACTTTCTCTCTCTATACTTTCAGGTATCTTTTGGTAATAGCAAGCATAAATAACAGATAAAAACCCATCAAAGCTACCATCATAAATATATCTAACCAAATAAATCCCTCCTTTGGCTAAAAAGGCTTAATTGCTCTGGCTTGTCAAAGCTTTCATGATCTAATAAATAATTTTTGATCATTCCTCTTTCCATGCTCTTATCCCCATAAAATTTACCACTACAAGTTATAAAGTATCTAGCTCTTTTAAGAACCAGTCCTAGTTTTTTTAAATTATCATAGGAAAGATTAGAAAGCCTTCTTGCTCTTACAATCTTTAAAGCTGATTTGACTCCTATTCCAGGTACTCTAAGTAATACTTCATAAGAGGCACTATTCACCTCTACGGGGAACTTCTCTAAATTGTTTAATGCCCAAAAAGCTTTAGGATCTAGATCTATGTCAAAGTTAGGATTTATTTCATCTAGTAATTCATTTGCCTTAAACCCATAAAATCTTAAAAGCCAATCTGCTTGATACATTCTATGTTCCTTTAAAAGTGGTGGCGCCGTTATAATAGACGGTAAATTAACATGAGACACTATTGGAACATAAGCAGAATAATAAACTCTCTTGAGACCAAAATTATTATACAACCCTTCTGTAAGACTAATTACCCGTAAATCGCTTTCACTCGTTGCCCCTACCATTATCTGTGTGCTTTGCCCCCCTGGTGTAAAATCCGGCACTTTAAATCCTTTTTTCTTATACTCACTCGACTCTATTATACTGTGTTTAATAAGACCCATTGGTTTTAATATAGCTTCTCTAGTCTTTTGAGGTGCTAAGAGTTTCAAGCTTTTTTCTGATGGCAATTCAATATTCACACTCATTCTATCTGCATAGAGTCCTGCTTCATATATTAATTTCGGATCAGCACCTGGAATAGCTTTTACATGGATATAGCCATTAAATTTGTGAATAAGTCTTAAATCCTTTAGAATTCTAACTAAATTCTCCATAGTGTAGTCAGGGCTTCCCTCTACACCTGAGCTTAAAAATAAGCCTTCGATATAATTTCTTCTATAGAAATTCATAGTTAAATCTACTACCTCTTTAGGAGTAAAGGCTGTTCTCTCAACCTCATTGCTAGATCTATTAATGCAATATTTACAATCGTATATGCATTTATTGGTATACAAAATTTTAAGAAGTGAGATACATCTACCATCTTGAGACCAGGAATGGCAAATACCCGCCGCTGCTGCATTTCCTATGCCACCCACTGTATTCTTCCTATTAGACCCACTAGAGGAACAGGAAGCATCGTACTTAGCTGCATCCGATAATATTTCAAGTTTTCTCATTACATCCATTCTTATCACCTCGCAAACGTTTGTTCCCATTTTATCATGTTTTCGCGAAAAATAAAACACTTATTTTTAACAAATAACAACTATAAGTCTTTATATTTATAATTACATATAATAAAAAAGAATGCTCTAATTTTAGAACATCCATAAAATAATCTTTTAATTAATCAGATACTAGATTTAAGAATTGTTTTATTCTTGGATTCGTTGTATTCTTTAATAATTGATCAGGAGTCCCCCTGTCAACAACAATGCCCTCATCCATAAATATTATATTATCTGCTACCTCTCTTGCAAAACTCATATTATGCGTAACCACTACCATTGTCATACCTTCAAGAGATAGTTCCTTCATAACTTTAAGCACTTCTGCTTCAAGTTCGGGATCTAGTGCCGACGTTGGCTCGTCAAACAACAATACCAGTGGTTCTATAGCCATAGCGCGTGCTATGGCAACTCTTTGCTGTTGTCCTCCAGAAAGCTCATGAGGATAGCTATCGCACTTTTCTGAAAGTCCAACCTTCTCCAAAAGCATAAGTGCCTTATCATATGCTGCCTTTTTAGATTGCTTAAGTACTGTAACCAGACCTTCCATAATGTTTTCCAATGCGGTCATATGAGGAAATAAGTGAAACCCTTGAAATACCATTCCCGTATCCTTTCGCAGTCTTAACATTTCCTTATCAGTTGGCATCTTGTTTTTAGCAAAAGTAAGTTTACTATTTCCAATGGTAATTATTCCACTGTTAGGCATTTCCAATAAATTTATACACCTAAGGAGAGTTGTTTTTCCAGAACCTGAGGGTCCTATTATAATAGTTGTATCACCCTTTGCAATTCGCAAATCTATACCTTTTAAAATCTCATTATCGCCAAAACTTTTGTGTAAGTTCTCTATATTAATCATAAAATCCCTCCAATTACCTAGCCACATATCTTTCAAGTTTTATCTCTACTTTTTGCTGAAGTGTAGATAATATAGTACAAAACATCAGATATATAAATGCTACTTCAATGTACAACACCAGTGGCTCATATGTTGCTGCATTTATCCTTTGAGCTACCTGAAACATTTCAGTTAATGTGATTGCCGCTGCAAGGGACGTGTCCTTAACAAGACTTATAAATGAGTTTGATAATGGTGGTACCGATACCCTAGCTGCCTGTGGCAAAATCACTCGTATCAATGCTTGTCTACGTGTCATCCCAATGGAAGATGCTGCCTCCCACTGACCCTTAGGTATAGATAGGATTGCAGCTCTAATCACTTCCGAATTATAAGCTCCAACGTTTAATGTAAAACCTATTATTGCTGATGGTAATGCTCCAATTATTATACCAACTTTCGGTAATCCGTAAAATATTATAAATAGCTGTATGAGAAGAGGAGTACCTCTTATTATCCAAACATAAAATCTTGATATTAAAACTAATGATTTGCATTTTGAAATACGCGCCAGAGCCGTTAACATAGCCACAATTGAGCCAAGTATGAAAGAACCCACTGCCAGTGGAAATGTAACCTTTACACCTGCTATTAATAAAGGAAAGAAAGAATCTTTAATTATCTCTAATATTCTTAGTGTTTGTGCATCGAAATTCATATCTTCACCTTCACCTTATTATTTTGATACATCTGCGGCAAACCACTTATTAGAAATCTTAGAATAAGTACCATCTGCCTTCATATCACTTATTGCTTTATTAACTGCATCTACTAATTCTTTATTTCCCTTATTAAACATCGCTGCATTTGGCTGAGCATTTTCTTCCTCATCTACAATTTTTATAGCAAGGTCTGGCTTTTGCTTTTTAAGATCAAGGTAAGATAAACTGTCGTTAATTGTGGCATCTACTCTCTTAGATGTTAAAAGGTCAATCGATTGATTAAAACTTTCAACTGGTTGAATTATGGCACCATTATTCTCTGCAATTTTAGCTAAATTACTAGTTAATGATTGAGCGGATTTCTTGCCTTTTAAATCTTCAAATTTTTTGATAGTATTATCATCATTATTTACTATAAGAACTGCTTTCGAAACTATATATGGATCTGAAAAATCATATTTTTTTTGTCTATCTGCTTTGATACCAACTTGATTCACTACCATATCAAATCTCTTTGCATCAAGACCTGCAAACATCCCAGCCCACTTTGTCTCAATAAATTTTGGTTTAACTCCAAGACGTTTAGATACTTCTTCTGCAATTTCAACGTCAAATCCAGTTAACTTACCATCCTTATCATGAAAAGTATATGGTGCATATGTTCCTTCAGTACCAATACGTATTATTCCCTCACGCTTAATTTTTGTTAATAAATCTTTAGATTCAGTACCACATCCTACGAAGACTACAGTGGTTATTAATATAATGCTAATTAATATAGATAATTTTTTCATTTACTTTCCTCCTAGTATTCCTATCGTTTTAATAATGTATTGTTTATATATTAGCATAAGTCGTCTTTAATTGTCAATATAGATCTCATAAAATCATTTTAAGGTTACTTAAAAAGGACTTAAAGAGAGTCATAAAAAACTGCCGAAATAGACAACTATAAGCCTTTATAGTACATTTATAATAATTATATTTAATAAAATAACTTTATTTGAAATCGATGGTTATGAGGAGGGATTTTGTGAAAATCGGATATGATAGTTTTAATTCCCCTATTGGCTTATCCATGTGGTTGTTGATGAAATTGGCGTTAAAAAAGTGGAACTTTTCGAAGAAGATTGGGTGGAATACAAGAAGAAACACGAAAAAATACAGAAAGATAAAGAAATATGTAAAGATGTTATATCGCAGTTAGAGGAGTATTTTAAAGGAAAAAGGAAGTATTTTGATATACCTTTATCTATTGATGGTACGGAATTCAGAAAAAAAGTTTGGAAAGCGCTTAGAGATATACCTTATGGTGAAGTTCGGTGTTATTTGCAAATTGCAGAAGCTATAGGAAATCGTAAATCTGTAAGGGCAGTAGGTCGAGCTAATAAATTTAATAATTTGCCTATAATTATCCCCTGCCATAGAGTTATTGGTAAAGGTGGTAAGTTAGTAGGTTTTGCAGGTAATAGAACACCCACACAAAAACTGCTATTGGAAATCGAAGGGGTTAATGTTGATAAATGATTCAATAAATTTTAAATTAGCGACTGCTAATTTAAAATTTTTATCAAATACAATCCATGATCTAAAATACTTTGTTCACAACTAAACTTAACGCCCATATCAATAAGTTCAAAACATACATCCCTTGTGCTATTTATATCGAATAGACACTTACCTTTTTCATCTAAGGATTTTACAGCATCCGCGTGGATTCCTTCCCTTAATAGATTGTCTTTAACTTCTTTATTAAGCATTTTTACACCCCCATTCTAACTATTTTTTGTTGACTCTATATATAATATACTACATTTTTTATTTTTTCTAGTCTTTAAAAGACATTGTTTTTATAAATCTATCAGAACCAATAATAGTATTTTTGAAAATACCCACTGCACTATCTTTAAACTCGCACGGGATGTGCATTGAAGGACTAAAATGTGTTAATAGGAGTTCTTGCGCTCCCCCATTAAAAGCAAGCTGTGCTGCCTCCCCAAAGGTCATATGCTTATTCTTTATAGCTTTTTCAATATCATTATCATTGCCATAGGTACCCTCGCAAATAAACAAGTCGCTTCCTTTAATAAAAGTTACTATTTCAGGAATTGGTCTTGTATCAGTTACAAAACTAAGCTTGATTCCTATTCTTTCTTTACCAAGCACCATACTTGGCAAATATGTCTTATCTTGATTAATTACAATCTCATTCTTTTGAAGTCTGCTCCAAAATATTTTTGGTATTCCATTTGTTACTGCACTTTCTACATCAAACTTTGGTTTTCTCCTAAAGTAAAAGCTGTATCCCAAACATTTAACCGAGTGCTCTAGTTCCAGCGTTGAAATTACAAGATCATTAAATTCTTCTACTGAAGAATTAGTACAATTTATTGAAGATAATATTCCCACTGGTGCCTCTGGATTTTCTAAGATGTTTAGCTCATAAGGAAGGTAAGGTGCTACAACCATTAGACCCTTCACAATATCTGTAATACCCTCCGGCCCAATAATGGTAATTGGTTTAGTTCTACCACTGTTACCAATGGTTAAAAGAAGACCTGGAAGTCCTACAATATGATCCGCATGTCCATGCGTAATACAAATCACATCTATGGATTTAAATCCCCAGCCAAGTATTTTCATGGATACCTGTGTACCTTCACCACAGTCAATTAGTATCTTTCTCCCATTATAGTTTATAAGAAGTGAAGATAAATATCTTTCAGGAATAGGCATTCCACCTCCACAGCCAAGCAGTGCTAAATCAACCAATTAAATCACCTCATCTACAGTTTTTATTAAGTTTATTGTACATATTTATAATACTATATCTATAGATTAATCTACAGGACAATATTTTAGCATGATTTTGTTATCCTTTGATTTTTATGCTACTACTATATCAGTACTTTCAAACTGACTATTATAAAGATTATAGTAGAAACCTGCTAATGATAGGTTTATCTTTAGAATACCCGAATTTTACATTTTTTATAGATACATCACCTTTAGTCTTATCTGTTTTTATATCAACTTGAAGATCTGGTACTTCTTCTTTTTCATCTAATATTTCGAATACCCTTTCCGCAGCCGCAATTGTAGACTGAAGTGTTCCTGAGAAAAACTCAGCACGCCATGCATTTTTATAGATTTCATTGTTGATTGTTTTAAATTTTTCTTTAGCTTTCTCTTCATAATCAAAGATTTTTACAGTACTATGTCCTGTATACATTTCTTCAATGTGTCCATTAATCTTGCCAATTTCTATTTGCGTATGCCAAAGTATTTTTGTGAACCTTTAATTACACTAGATGATGCAATTATTGAAAGAGGATAACAATAATTGCTATTAGTGACATCCACAAATTAATACTAAACATCATTACAAGAATGCCTATTACAGTAGCCAGCGAACTTAAAACGAGGAATAAGATTAACAATGGTGGACTTTCCACTTCCTGTGCTGCCGATAATGGCAACTGTTTCATTTGGACTTGCTTTAAACGAAATGTTTTTCAATACTGCCTCATCCGCATTTGGATAAGTAAAACACACATTTTTAAATTCAACAGTTGATTTAACTTTTGTTTCCTCCAAAAGTTCCTCTGTATTCTTAATCTCTTAAAACACGATTAATAGAGTCAATTTTCTCCTGCATACTTTCAAAATACTTTGTCGTTTTGGAAATAATAAATGCAATCATAATCATCATAATTGGTACAGATATTACTAAAATCAATGCTAAACGACCCCCTGTGATTACTGCCATCACAACACCACTCAATGCCATAAGAGAGCAATCATACCAATCTTTATACAAAATGTCATGAAAGATTGTACTTGAGTGATATCATTGGTGGTTCGCGTAATGAGTGAAGAAGTTCCAATTTTATCAATCTCATGCAATGAAAATTCTTCAACCTTAAAAAAACATTTTCTCTCAGCTGAGCACTTAGCTTTGTAGCTGTTCTTGAAGCAACTCAATAGTCTTAATAACTCTTGTAGCTTCTATAGCCGAATTTAAGCTGAGCATTTTTGTTTCATCAGCTATACTTTTTATAGAATCAAGTATTGTATTTATATTTATTGATATATTCTTATATCATTTTGCAGTGAACTTTGCAATGATGTTTAATGCGTTGTTGAATTCTCCAATTTCTTCATCAGTAAAACTCTTGAATTTTTCCTCAATTAGTTTTTCCATTATATTTTTAATTTCAGTTGCCATATACTTGCCTTCTTCAGTTATATATTTTAGTTTATTGGTCAATATAAACTAAAAAGTAATTATTGATCTGTACATTCTAAATAACATCCCTAATAATACAAAACATTAATAAAAGGAAAAATACTTGTGACAACATATTTTCCTAAGTCATCACAAGTAAAAACGCCACAAAATTTTATTCTTTGTGATGTCTAATATGAATGTTAATGCCTTGCAGTTTTTTACATTGTTTATGACTAGATTGTGACTGATATAAGTTTTTTCTATGAATAGTATAAGATTTAAATGAGAGTAAACAAGGACTGAATTGAGTTTACCATATGTTACCATGTAATAGAACATACTGACCATTAAATGAGGTGTACAAAGTTTACCTGCTAGTTTTATGTTAAAAATTGTACTACCAGCAGTATTATTATTATGTCTATACATTAGAATGAGAAAAGCAAATGAAAATCAATTAAATAAATCCAACATTGTTATAAATGTCGTTATTACAGCTTATTCGCTTATCAATCTTTGGCATTTAGTATGCTTTTTGCTATTAGGCATTTCTTTACTAGGTTAATGTTAGTGATATAAAAAAAACAAATAACAAATCAAAGATACTACTATCTTGACCTGTTATTTGTTTTTGTGTGCCTTTCGAAATAATTAGATAATAATTGAAACTATATTCACAATGAACGCAACCCATGCCACTTTCCATATTGTTGCCACCTATTTTGCCCTAAATCTTTTTCTTTTAAATTTAAAAACAAATAGCAATCCTAAAAATAGTAACACAATAGATAGCGCAATCATTCCAATTTGCATTATATTTGAGGTTCTCGTATTACCCATTGACGGTAAGCCTCCTCCATTTCCCATGCTTTTCATCGTTTTCACCATAGCATCATCTACACCAAGTGTTTTAAGGTCTTCCTTTTGCTTAGCAGTAAGTTCTTTCCCATCTGCTTCTTGAATTATTTTCATTATAGGTTGTATATTTTTCATATCAGGCATTGCTGCGTTCCCAGCTTCTCCTTGCATATTTTCACCACCAATTTCCATACCACCAAGAGTTGATAAATTAAGTGTTGATGATATTGTTCCATAAGTGGTTGAAGGCTGCGTTCCTTTAAGTTGGGCATCTATGCTTTTCACTCTGTCGAGTCCAAAGATTACCATCATAGGTATTGCCTTACCGTACTCTTCATATGTATATAAAGCAGTAGCATCTTTTTTAACATAACTATTAATTAATTTATCAGTTTTAATTATAGAGTCTTCATAAACTCCACTAGTAATATATTTTTCTGAGATTTGATTTAGGTAATTATGATAAATCCCTTTATATTTAGGCACTTCTAAAAGTTTTCCTATAAGAGGTGCATCTTCTAGTTTTCCAGTAACTGGCATGTCAACAGGAAAATTAATTGCCTTAGTACCATCACTTATATTCATTCCTGCAAAGGACATATTTAAATCCCAGGGGATTATTTTAAACACACCATCTTTTTCATATAGGTAATAATTGTGATACATTCCTCCTGCATAACTGTCAAGATTCACTAAAAAAGTATTTACAGCAAAATATCCAAGGACCTCATCTACATCCAGGTATTTTTCAAGATTCGAGCCACTATCCAGATGTTCAATCATATTTATGACCTTTTTAAAATCATTATCGGAAGTAGTGTTAAATATAGCACCCTCCTTTATAGTTGAATAATTTGATGCTGAATTCCCAGTATATTTTAGGTCAGCCCCCTTACCTGAGCCCATAATTGCTCCCATATCCATGCCCCCAGCGTTATCTCCAAGCATGTCCATGCTTTCCGGCTTATAAAGATTGCCCTCCGTCGTACCAAATTGTCTTTGAACAAAGCTTTTATCAATAATCTCAACAGCGGCGTACAAACCCCATTCCTTTCCATTCAATTTAATATTAGAATAAGAATATGCTGGAGTAGCCACCCCCATGAACTCGAATAAATCATAGGATAATGCTTCTTTCATATAAGATGTATCTGACATCACGTTATTAAGAGTGATTTTTTCAAGACCGAAGCAGGTCTGTCCCTCTACAAAGGCACCAAAATCAAGTTTGAAACTAAAACGGTCTGTAGTATCATCAGATGAAATACTAGTAAGGCTAGAGTTCCCCTTTGGATTTATTCCAACGTTATAAAAAGTTTCTCCATTTATAGTTATATTACAACTACGAGGCTCCTTCTTTGAAGCATTAGCAATTAACCAGTCCCAGTCAGCTTCATCTATATCAATGTCGACTTCAGTAATCTTATTTTTATTCAATATATTTTCAACATAACTAGTCTGAGTAGTAGCCGCTAAATTGCTTGTATTGCCAGTCATTGTAATTGTTCCTATTAGTATCACCACTAATACCATTACAACTGCAATAAAGGTTATACTTTTTTTGTTTATCAACCATCTCACCTCATTTTTTAAGTAATTACGTAATTAACACTAGCTCATATAATCGCCATTATAGCTAACCAAAACAGCACTATTAACTCCATCTTCTCTGCTTATTTCATTTACAAATGATGTTTCCATGGTTTTAAGACGAATTTCAATGGTAAACTCTACGCCTGTCCCTCCGGTAACTGTCTTTGATTTAATAACGTATTTTTTCACTTTATCTCCTATAATCTTTAAAACATTATCTTCAACTGCTTCATCATCACAGCTTATAATTAAAATATATGGATTATCTGAGTTACTTTTGTTTGTAAAAATTACAAGTATTAAACCGATAAACAAAGAACCAACTATAGCAAGTGGAATTAATCCGGCACCTAAAACAATACCTACTGCAATTGCCCAAAATAGATACGCAATATCCATAGGATCTTTAATTGCAGTACGGAATCTTACTATGGACAGCGCACCTACCATACCAAGAGAAAGAATTACATTGGATGTTACTGCCAATATTACAAGAGATGTTATCATGCATAGGGCAATAAGTGAAGTGCTGAAACTTTTTGAATACATAACCCCTTTAAATGTTTTCTTATACACCGTATAGATAAATAGTCCTATACAAAATGCAAGTCCTAAAGCCAATGCGCCATCTACTAATGATATGCTTGTAGCATTATCAAGAAAATTCGATTTAAATATGTCACTTAAACTTGTTTGGTTATTCATATTTAATGCCTCCTAATTATATAAACTATATTTTACTTATTATAATCCGTACATACGACAAAGAGCGTATTTGGATACTGATACTTTATTTCTATCTCCAAGTTGAATAAGGTCGTTAATGATTTCCGGTAGAAAGGCATCGTATTTAACCTTTAAAATTGCCATTCTTCCATCTAATGTTTCCACTGTTGGTAGATTTTTATTGAACAAATCAGTGCTATTAAGTGCTGTCTTTATTGACTTATCAATGGTTACCCTTACATTTCCTGCACAAAATATATATGCTTCCCGTAAGTAATCCACAATAGTTTTAGGTTTAAGCTGCTCATGTTGCATTTTTTCATAAAGCTCTCTTAGTAGCGAGTTATCTGATGCTTTAAGCCATTCAATGTTTCCACTTAATATATTGATGCATTGCTTTTTGCTAAGATGTACACTAAATTTTGCTGTAAGGCCATTTACCTTAATCTTTTTTTCAAGCCTTATGTATGAATCATCACAATTATATAAGCGCAATCGAAACTTTTCACGATTATCCACTCCTGATATTTTCTCCATTAATGCTTTATCATCTGGTGTTTCAAAATACAAGCTTCGAATTAAATAGTTCCCATTATGGCAAGCATTTGGGTCTGGCTTCATAATAGTACTGAGTTTGCTACGTAAAATAGCACATTCGCCCAAATTAATATAATGTTTTAGTTCATGTCGATATTTTATCTTTTTCATTATTTCACCTCCTAGTGTTTCATTCAATATTGCAAGTATATTACACGAATCTTAGAGTTTCCTTTGAAAATCGAATAGAAGCTAACAATTAAAATGTTTCGCCCCTTTCACAACACCCTACGTACCGTTCGGTATAAGGCGTTTCATTAGTTT
>NZ_JBNMNU010000132.1:0-12340 GCF_051278035.1 Clostridium sp. | reverse complement strand
AAGAAGGCTAAGAATGAAGAAGATGAAAGAATGGAAAAGCTATAAATCTTTGCATAAAGCACTTAGGCGAAGAGGTTATAAGGGTGAATTCAAGAAAATATCAATGGTAAGATGGAGAAATTCAAATTGTGCATTGATACACATGGCTTTACCAAATACATGATTCAAAGAAATAAAGCTTGTTCACTTGTCAGATATACAGGTCGGTGTCTTGTCAAATTATTATGAATAATAATTTTTAGTTTTGCCAGGAGCCGTATGCGGGGTCCGCACGTACGGTTCTGTAAGAGGAAAGAAGTCGGAAATTTATTTCCAACTTCTACCTACTTGATTGGTGGAAAATTTGTAATTAAAACGACTAATAATAATTAATATTTACTTTAATATATAAAAAAATTTGAATTATCTGATAAATTCTAAAGTTTACGCTAAAGAAAAAGAAAAATATATCGAAGTATATAGTAGTATATTATGAATCGGGGGTTATTTTATGAAGAAAAATAAAATTATTAAAAATGGTTTAGAAAAATCAAAAGGTAAAAAATTAAGCTTTCAAATAATATCATTGCTTATAATAGCATCATTTTTACCTATACTATTCATTTCTTTGGGTACGTATTACAGTTTATCAAAAAATTTAAAAGGAGAATTTGATAGTATAGCAAATCAAAGTATATCAAGAGTTAACGAAACTATATCTTCATTATACAAAGCTAACTATGAATCTACAGAAATGCTATCCAATGATCCAAACGCTGTGATGATTAGTGTGAATCCTGATTCAGAACAATGGTTAATGAAAAGCTTTGATGCTTTTATAAAAACTCATCCCGATACGTTAAACATATACCTCGGAACTCTGGATAAGGAAATGTACCTTAAACCTGAATCTGAATTGCCTTCCGGTTATGATCCTACCTCAAGAGGTTGGTATAAAGATGCAAATAGTAATGATGGCAAAGTAATTGCTACTAACCCATATGAGGATGCTATTACTAAAAAATATGTAATGACTTTTGCAAAAACAGTTAAAGATGACCAAGATAAACTTGTTGGAGTCATTGGATTAGATATAGACTTAGACATGATTTCTAATATGGTCACTAATATTAAATTAGGTGAGAATGGCTATTCTGCGATAATAGACAGTACAGGAGCAATAATAGCCCATAAAAACAAAGATATTTTAGGACAAAACTCAGAAAAGCAACCTTGGATCAAGGAAATTATGGATTCTAAAGAAAATAAACTTAATATAGTTGTAGATGGCGAAAAATATTTAGCGTATAAATCTATAGATGAAAAAACTAATTTAACTATAGTAGGATTTATTCCTGTAACTGAGCTAACTGCAAAAATATTAGAAGGATTAACAGTACCTTTAATAGTTTTAGTATTATCGCTTATATTTGTAATTGCAGTTGGAACTAAATTTTCTGGTAAAATAACAAAACCAATGGAAAAATTAATTAAAGTTTTAGCTAAAATTAAGGACGGTGATTTTACCCAAAGGGTGAATCAAAATAAATATGCTAGCTTAGAAGTACAACAAATCATTGAAGCGGTAAATAATATGATAGAGGATATGGTTATAGTTTTAAGGAATGTGGTAGATAGTTCAAATAAAGTTAAGGAATCAGCAGAGTCTTTAGCGGCTACTACCGAACAATCAAATGCTGTAGGCGATGAGGTGGCAAGCGCGGTTCAACAAATTGCACAGGGGGCAAATGAGCAATCTCAAATTCTCGATGAAAGTGTTAACTATTCCACCACACTCGGAAAAGAAGTAAATAAAACTACTATAAATGCTAAAAATATGATTAAAGCATCTTTAGAAGTTAAACACTCAACTGAAGAAGGAATTATTGTTGTTAATAATTTAAGAAGTGTATTCGAAGAAAATACTAAGGCTAATGATGAGGTAGCTAATAAGGTAGAAATTTTAGCTGAAAATTCAAATAAAATTAGCGCAATAACTGATACTATAAAAGCAATAACAGAGCAAACAAATCTATTAGCCTTAAATGCTAGTATAGAAGCAGCAAGAGCAGGAGAAGCAGGAAGAGGCTTTGCAGTTGTTGCAGAAGAGGTAAGAAAACTTGCAGAGCAATCCTCAGTTTCAGCTTCTGAAATTGATACTGTAATAAACGTAATAAGGACAAGTGTTAATGAGGTACTGGAGCAAATAGTATATTCTAAAGAGTTAGACGCTAAAACTGGTAAAAGTGTTCAAACCACTAATGATACATTCAAGAAGATTGAAAGTGCAATGGAATTACTTCAAAATGATATGAATAGTGTAGATAACTCTTTAAAAGAAATAAGTAGTTACAAAGATAAAGTAAGTGAAAAAATTGAAAATGCAGCATCTGTATCACAAGAGACAGCAGCAACAGCTGAAGAGGTAAGTGCTTCTACAGAAGAACAAGCTGCAGGTCTTCAGGAAATAGTAGGCGCTGCGGAAAATTTAAACGCTCTTGCTGAAAATTTAAGAGATAGTGTAAGTAAATTTAAAGTAGAAAATTAATATCTATAAAGCACCTAATTTATTTAGGTGCTTTTACCATATCCGATAATATGATATATTAATATTACAACACTTATATAAAATTATAGAAGGTTATTACGCATATTTTTCATGTGCGGAAAAGAAGGGTTATAGTGGGGTAGCTACATATACTAAGCAAAAACCAATATCAGTTACTTATGGCATTGGGATAGAGATATTTGACAGTGAAGGTAGAATAGTAATAGCAGAGTTCGAAGAATTCACCCTTTTAAACATATATTTCCCTAATGGCCAGAAAGATGATGTAAGATTAAAGTATAAAATGGATTTCTATGATGCACTATTAGATTACTGCGAAATACTTAGGTCAAAAGGTAAAAAGTTGATTATTTGTGGGGATTATAATACTGCCCAAAATGCAATTGATCTCAAAAACCCAAAGGCAAATGAAAAGCATTCAGGATTCCTGTCTATTGAGAGGGCTTGTTGGATAAATTTACATCCTTTGGGTATGTGGACACCTTTAGATATCTTCATGTTTAAGAGATAAAATACTCTTGGTGGAGTTATAGATTTACGGCTAGAGACAAAAATGTAGGATGGAGAATTGATTATTTCTTTGTAACTCAGGATTTATTGTGCAAAATAGAACGTGCCGATATTTTAAATGAGGTAGTAGGATCCGATCATTGCCCTGTTAGTGTTAATCTTCTATAAGCATTATTGTATATATATATATATTAAAATCTCCCTATAAAGTAGCGAGTGCTGAGAATTTATCTCTAGCCAAACTCTATTTTAAAAGGAGATTTTTATAAGTTATTCTGTTACTATTCTAAGAAACTTGATTTCTATATTAGGATTTAAAAATTTTAATACTGTCTTGGAGATCCTTAGCCATTTCTCTTAACTGCTTAATTGAACAGGACATCTCATCAATAGTAGTCGATTGCTCTTGGATTGATGCAGCAACCTCCTCTGTAGCAGCTGAAGATTCCTCTGAAACTCTAGTTATATTTTCAGAACTAGTTGATAGATTTTCAATAATTTCATTTGAGTGCAATATATCATTTGTTACCATACTTAACTTGTTTTTAGTATGTTCAAAGGCATCGAGAATTTCTGTAAATGAAATATCAACATTTTTCACATTAATTGTACCCTTTTGGGTTTCTGAACTTCCTTCTTCAATTGATGCTAGTGCTGTTTTTGCATTTTCTTGAGTAGTTCGTATAAGTTTTTAATACTGCTAGATGATTGCATGGTTTCCTCAGCTAGTTTTCTTACCTCATCAGCAACAACTGAGAACCCTCTACCAGACTCTCCTGCCCTTGCAGCCTCAATGGAGGCATTTAGTGCTAATAGATTTGTTTGAGAGGCGATAGTGTCTATGATCTCAGCAATATTTCCAATTTCATCGGAAGTTTTTTGAAGTGTCTCTATTACCGAAGCAGAGTAATCTACTTTATCTTTTATAACTTTTATCTGAGTTACTAGATCATTCATTTTGGTTCGTCCATCAGTAGCAAGAGTACTTGTTTCTTCAGCAGTGTTTACAACACTGGTTATTTCTCGTTTAATTGTATCCATATTATTCACAATTTCTTTAGTGTCTTTTGAAATATCTTCAGTAGCAATAAATTGCTTTTCTGAACCCGATGCTAATTCTTGAGCAGCCATAGCAATTTGATTTGAAACCATGGAACTTTGTTCGCCAGAGTTTAATAGCTGATCTGCAGAAGATAATAATGATTCGGAAATATTACTAATTTCTTTAGTCATGCCACGAAGATTAACAATCATTTCATTAAAGCTTGTACTTAGAATTCCTATTTCATCCTGAGATTTTATTTCAATTTCTTTTGTTAAATCTCCATTTGAAACACCTTTAGCAAGGATTACTAGTTTTTTTAACGGTTTGATGAATTTTGACACTAATAATACCAATATTAATGATCCTATTAAGAAAGAAATTAGGGTTATTAAAAAAGAACTAATTAACACAGAATTAATAGCAGACTTAACATTTTCCATAGAAAGACCAACATTCACAGCACCTGTGTGTTTATCCCTTCATATATAGGAATTAATACGTCGTAAACGTCTATGCCTTTCCACTCAAAAGAAGAGGAGTAGTTTTTTCCATCTTTAGCTGCAGCTATGCTTCCATCATCATCTAATATTACGCCTATTCTTTCCTTGTCAGTATGTGTACGTATTTTAAGATCTTTTCCTATAGTTAAAGCATAGGCAATGTTTTCACCCTTACCTATTTCATCAATAAGTGCTTGAGTACTTACAGAATTAAGAATAGTATTAATTCTATTAGCAAGGATTCCAATTTGAACGAATCCACCACTCTTTGTTGCAACAGCGCCGTATTTATAAAAGTTGTCTTTTAAATTCGAACTTTGACGAATTCCTTCTATAACCTGTGAATCTTTATCTTTTATTATTTTTTGGACTACATGGTCTTCTGGATATTTATATTTCAGATTACCTGCCATATTAGAGAATATAATAACTCCGCTGGCATCTGAAACATTAATTTCATCGATACTTAATTCCTTAGATATTTTCGTAAGATACTCATTTGTTATATTAGGTGTACTACCAATAAGGTAGGCTGAACTAATGATTTTTTCACTTAGTTGTTCATTTAGCTCTTTTGTAATGTTTACATTAGACGTTAGTCTTTGTCGAATTTGTTCAACAATTATATTTCCATCGGTTTTCATTTGTAATTCAATTTTGTTTTTTACAATTGATACCATAATAATGCAGAAAATAAGTAAAGTTGTAAAAAGTACTAATAGTGAAGACACTACTATTTTTAGTTTAAGTGATAAATGATTAGATCTAAAATTAGATCTAATTTTAGATCTAATTTTAGATAAAATATTCATAATAAATTATTCCCCCTGTTTTTATATATTAACAATACATTTCTATATCGTTATATATGATAAATACTTTAATAATATTATAAAAAAATTAGAAATTTTATAATTTCATCTATAATGTCAACATTTTTAAATAATGGTACTTATAAAACAGTAAAAAACTACAATAAAGCTTATAACATCTAAAATAAATCAACAAAGAAAAATTACTGATTTATTTTAAATCATTTCAGTGTATAATAATAGTGTAGATAAAAATCTTATAATTTTAATTGGTCGTAATTTTAAAATTAAATAGAAACTGTAGTTAAAATTTATACTAGATATATAAGAAAGGAAGTTATAGTTATGAATATTGATAAAAACTTATATCCTGTAAAATTAAAAAAGAAATATGGGTATATAGATAGGGACGGTACTCTAGTCATAGAAAATAAATTTGATTATGCTGAGGAGTTTGATGGTGAGCTTGCAATAGCTAGTACAGAAGATAAGTATGGCTTTATTAATAAGGCTGGAGAGTTTGTAATTGAACCTGTGTATGATGATGTTCAGCAGTTTAGCGAAGGTCTTGCAGCAGTGAAATTAGAAGGTTTGAGTGGATATATTGATATGCGAGGAAAGCTTATAGTGGAGCCAAAATATGAAGAAGCTAATTTCTTTATGGAAGGAAGAGCTGCAGTGAAAAGTGGATATATGTGGGGTTATATAGATAACGAAGGTACTGAAGTAGTTCCAACGAATTTTCTAGATGCTCAGGATTTTAGTGAAGGACTTGCAGCAGTTCAAATAGGCGGTAAAATAGCTTATATAGATAAAGATGGAAAGGTTATACTCGAATCTAATTACGACTATGCTTACGCGTTTAAAGATGGTATAGCGCCTATTTGTACTAAGGGTAAGTATGGATACATAAATATGCTAGGTGAAAATATTATACCACTTCATTTCAGTGTGGCAGGAGAATTTAATGAGGGTTTAGCACCAGTTGAAATAAGAGATAAATATGGATTTATAGATGACAAGGGAGATATTGTTATTAAACCTAGCTTTCAATGGGCAGATATATTTTATAATGGAATCGCTGCAATTTCTAACAATGAAAAATACGGGTTTATTGATAAAAGTGGCAGTATTATAATACCTACTATATTTGATGATGTAGATATTGTAAGTGAAGGTTTAATAGCCGTTCAAATGGGAGATAAATGGGGTTATATAGATTGTACTGGTGAAATAGTAATAGATGCAGTCTATGAAGAAGCATATGAATTTACTGATGGAATTGCAAGAGTTGAGATAGGCAAAAGAATCGGTTATATTGATAAACTAGGAGAATACCTTTGGAAATTACAATCCTAAAATTCTATTATAAAGCACCTATATTAATTATAGGTGCTTTAATTATATCTAACATTAATTTTGAATTAATATATAGAAACTTTTACAGTATATATTAATAGTATATAAATAAAAGAATAGATAATAAGGTTAACATCATATTATGTAAAGTGAAATGTGATAAATATTTATAAGTTAGCATAGTTATATTGTAAAAGTAGCAACCTATAGGGGGAAATGCATCATGAAAATTCTATTGTGTGTTAGACAAGATTATTCTAGGAATTTAGCAGGGGATTCTGTCCAGGTAATTAAGACCGCTGAGTATCTACGCAAGTTAGGGTTAACCGTTGATATAAATAATGGGGGAATATACGATTATTCCGATTATGATATAGTACATTTATTTAATATCGCAAATACTGGCGAAACATATAGATACTATAAGATTGCAAACTATTATAAAAAACATTTAGTAATATCACCTATGCACTGGGATATGAAAAAATATAATACTATAAACAATAAAGTTGAAAGCATAGCGTTATATGATAGTTGTAGAAGTTATAAAGAGGAAATTTTGAAAAAGAGTAAGGTTATATTTTGTAATAGTGAATTAGAAAAGAGGCTTATTCAAAATGAATTTAAAGTTAATACGGAATGTAGAGTTATCTATAATGGTGTAGAAGTTGAGGATGAAGAGATACCACTATATAATTTTAACGAGAGATATAATTTAAACAATTATGTTTTATCTGTGGGAAGAATATGCGAGAGTAAAAATCAACTTGCACTATGTGATGTATGTGCTAAATTAGGAAAAAAGTTAGTTCTAATAGGAAGTGGCAATGACAAAGAGTATCTCAAAAAATGTACTGATTATGAAAATGTGGTATATTTAGGATTTATGGATAATTACAATGTATATAATGCTTATAGATTTGCAAAGGTGCATGTGCTACCCAGTTTTGTAGAAATGCCTGGCTTATCTACACTTGAAGCAGCCGCAAGTGGTTGTAACATAGTATCAACTGTAGAGGGCTGTGCTAGTGAATATTTTAAGGATATGGCTCTATATTGCGACCCATATGATAATGCAAGTATCTTAAAAGCAGTAAAGAGCGGGTTTGAAAAACGTAAAGATAGTAAACTTAAAAATTATGTTAATGAAAATTATAATTTTAATGGATCAATAAAGGAATTATATAAAACGTATTTAGAAATTCTTAATTAGAGTAGCTTCTATCCTTATCTAAGATATTTCTCTTATATTTTTGAAATAAACAGGTAATATTAAAAAATCATCTAAATATCTTTAGATGATTTTTTTTATAATGCATTTCGTACATAAAGTATAAATTTAGCTCTGTCTATTGGATTAACCCCTATTCTTTCCCTTGTGGATCCGAGTTCTAATGAGCATGGTTCATAACCTGAAAATCCTGTTGTCATAATGCCTTTCCCAGAAGAAATTTTGCCAAGGTCTCCAGGGTATTCAAGGGAGGTGGATACAGGAATTTTTCCTTTTATTGTAAAAGTACCGTTATGTATGATTGGTGCGTCAAAACTGCCACGCATTTTTGTAATGTCATTTAAAACTCTTCCTCCTACATTCTCAGGCACAGTAATTCTATATTTAATTATTGGTTCAAGTAGTGAAGTGCCTGTTTCATATAGCCCTCTCATGATGCCCATGGCAGTAGAGGCGGCAAAGTCACCTGAACGTGAATGCATAACATGGTCTTCACCTTTTATAAAGGTTATCTTTAAATCTGTTACTGGCCAGCCGTGAATACCTTGACTTAAAATTCTATCTAAATTATCTTCTATCTCTCGTTGGTACTTCATTTTAACTTTTTCAGTTCTTACTTTAGATTCATAGATAAGTCCAGTTCCATTTGGTAGCGGCTCAATTAGAAATTCAACTATAGCCCAGCATGGTTTGGGCATAGTATAACGAGATTCACCATATACTTTTGCTATTGGTGTTTCTTTATATATAACAGATGGTGGACCAAAAGATACTTGTAGGCTAAATCTTTCCATTAAAATAGCTTCGATATATTCAATCTGAATTTTGCCCATAATCCGTATATGAATTTCTTTCTTTTCTTTTATCCATTGCATGTTAAGAAGTGGATCTTCATCTTGCAGCCGCGTTAAAGCTTCAACTAAAGCTATATAGTCTTCTTGAAACTTCGAATAAATTCTTAAAGTAAGAAGTGGCGTTGTAATTGTCTGTATACTAGGAATATGAGTTTTGCTACCAAGGACATCATATGTGCGACAATTTAAACCACTCACTAGTACCAAATCACTGCTACAAGCCGCCGCTACATCAATTATTTTTTGATTATTCATTTTTTTTATCATAGTAATTTTTTCATTTTTGTTAGTAGTAACATTAAAAATATCATCTCTAGTCGATATTGATCCACTAAAAATTTTAATATGAGCTATTTTACCTAGGGTTTTGTTATGAGAGATTTTATAGACCATTGCCGAGAGCTTGGAATTATCCAAATCCTCTGGGCCAGGTAGATAATCTATTATTCCGTCAAGAAGCTCCTTAATTCCTTCACCTTTTAATGCAGTACCATAAAGCACAGGGTAAATTATGCCTTTATTCGCTTGCAGAATTATCTCATCCTTCAGCATTCCTAGGGTTAAAGTACCTTCAAAGAATTGATTAAAAATTTCTTCATTATAATTACCTAGCATATCTATTATGTCCTCAAGTAACTTCTTATAAGCATCATCTTTTAGTTCCAATATATTTTTTGCATAATTAGCCTGATTAAATATGTTGGTAACAATAAACTCGTTATTTTTTTCATCGACGAGTTGTAAGGGTACAAGATTGTTTGTAAGAAGCTTTTTCATACCCTTGATAGTTTTACTTGGGGAGGCCCCCATACGATCCAGTTTATTTATAAAGAATATTGAAGGTGTATTTAATTCCTTTAAAGCGTTAAAATATACCTCAGTTTGAGGTTGTACTCCTTCTACGCAGGATACTACTACTATTGATCCATCTAGAACACCTATGCTTCTTCCTACTTCAGAACTGAAATCAATATGTCCAGGGGTATCTATAACATGGATATTAGTTTCTTTGTAATTAAGATCAATTTCAGCAGCTTTTACTGAAATACCTCTTTGTTTTTCCATATCTAAAGAATCTGTATGGGTTGTACCTTTATCTACACTACCTAAAATTCTGCTTGAACCACTTTGATAAAGTAGCTGTTCAGTTAATGTTGTTTTTCCGGCATCTACATGTGCAACTATTCCAATATTTCTAATACTATTTTTTATCGCCATATTCATATCTCCATTAGTAAAATTTTTAGGCTAATCATCCTTAATAAATAATAAGGAAGTCAGTTAGTCTATTTTTTATTATATTACATTACTATTATTGTGTCTATGAGTATAAAATTTGAGTTATTTTAATATAAAATCTCTTAATCTCTTAATTTATCACAACATTTACTGTATAATAAGACATAGAACGTTATTAGGAGAGATGAAAATGAATAAAATTGAATTACTATCCCCGGCTGGAAGTATGGAAAGCGTAATAGCTGCAGTGCAAATGGGCGCAGATGCAGTTTATATAGGAGGAAGCAAGTTCTCAGCAAGAGCTTTTGCTTTTAATTTTGATAATGAGAATATGACTCGGGCAGTGGATTATTGCCACATTTATGGTGTCCGCGTATATGTTACTGTAAATACCTTAGTAAAAAATAATGAATTAAAAGAAATTATGGAGTATATAGGATTTTTATATACTATAGGAGTCGATGCATTACTTCTTCAAGATACTGGACTTATATACTTAGTGAAAAATAATTTTCCGGACTTTGAGATGCATGCATCTACACAAATGACGATTCATAATGGCGAAGGTGCTAAGCTTTTGAAAGATATGGGTTTTAAAAGAATAGTTTTATCAAGAGAGCTTAGTTTAAAAGAAGTTAATTACATATCTAATACATTAAAAATTGAAACAGAGGTTTTTGTTCATGGAGCCTTATGTATATGTTATTCAGGTCAGTGCCTTATGAGTAGTATTATTGGCGGTAGGAGTGGGAACAGAGGAAGATGCGCTCAACCTTGTAGACTTCCTTACACCCTAATAGATAAACACTCAAATAGGACAGATGAGGCATATCTTTTAAGCCCAAAAGATATATGCACAGTAGACAACTTAAAAGATATAGTTGCAACGGGTACTTCTTCGCTTAAGATTGAAGGAAGAATGAAAAAGCCAGAATATGTTGCAGGTGTGGTAGAAATATATAGAAGGGCACTAGACAATTTTTATAATAATACAATACAAAAGTTAGATGTGGATACTAAAATTTTAACACAATTATTTAATAGAGAAGGTTTTTCAAAGGCTTATCTATACGGTAATACCGGAAAAGATATGATGGCATACAAGGTTCCTAAAAATTCTGGACTTCCAATAGGTAAGGTAGCCTCGGATTTGTCAGTAACTCTTTTAGAAAATGTGGCTTTAAAGGATGGTATAATGTTTTCTGATGATGGATTTTCTATAGCTAAGATTGTTATGGATGGAATGGAAGTAGAAAAGGCCGAAAAAGGGAATAAAGTTTTGTTAAAACCTACTAAATATAAAGCTGGAGACTTTTTATATAAGATCTCTGATGTAGCTCTTATGAATAAACTTTCAAAGAGTTATAGTGATAAATATAAGAGGAAGATTGATTTAAATCTTTCAATAGAATTCAGTGTAAATAAGCCTCTTAGCATAAGTGCGAGTTACATGGGAAAAAGCTTCCGCATTTTGGGAGAGATTGTTCAAACTGCTGTAAATAAGCCATTAGAAAGCCTACGTATTATTCAAAATCTATCTAAAACAGGAGATACCCCGTTTAAAATAAATGAAGTGGTTTTTGATAGCTTTGAAGAAGGATTCCTTCCAATGGCTGCTCTGAATTCAGTGAGACGAGAATTAATAGATAATGTTCAAAATTATATAATTGGAAAACATAAAAGAGAAAATAATATTATACAGATTAATTACAACAAAAAATTAGGGATGCAAGGAGAGAAAAAAAATATAGACCCTAAAGTTAATAAAGATAACACAATACCTGAGACACTTATATATGTAACAAGTAAGCCTCAATTATCAGCGGTGCTAGAAATGGGTTTTGATAATATTGCTATAAATCCTTTTATGCGAGCGTGCGATGTAGGCCTTAATGCTTGTGATGCAAATATATACCTGAAAGTTCCGAATATTATTAAGGAAGAATTTGAAAGCATATGTGAGTTCATCGAAAAAAACCTATGCAAAGTAAAAGGTATTATTACTGCGAATTTAGGAATAATTAATAGATTCAATAAGAAAATAAGTATAATTGGAGATTATAAATTAAATATTTTTAATAGATATTCATCAGATTTTTATGAGAGTATACTTAGTGGAACTTGTATTAGTGCTGAATTAAATCAAAAAGAAATCAAAGAAATAGCTGTTAAAAGCTCACTACCACTTCAAATTATGGTTTATGGAAAATATGAACTTATGGTTAGTGAATACTGTGCAATA
>NZ_JBNMNU010000131.1:0-12369 GCF_051278035.1 Clostridium sp. | reverse complement strand
AGTTAGATACAACAATTATATCAGAAAAGAGGGGGTCATTGCTTTTTTACGTTAAAAACAGCTAAAACCCTTGCAATAGCAAGGATTTAGATATATAAAAACAAAGATAGTGTTTACACTATCATATAATCTGAGGAGGTAAAAAATATGAAAAAGTGGGAAACTAATTATTGTGGACATAGCATTGTAGTTGAGAATACAATTGGTGGCGAACGATTGTATATTAATGATGAATTGCAGGATGAGCAAGTCGGTATTGTTGGTAGGTCAAGGCTTTGGGGACAGTTGAAAAGTGGTGAAACAATAAAGGTTTCACTTGGTGGTATATTTAAAGTTCATTGCAGAATTTTTGTAAACAATGAATTAATATTATCTGAGTAATATATTGGTGAAGTATCGAGGATAATTTGAATATATATTTATGTCGATTTGTTCTTAAATGATTCATCAATCATTAATCTACGTTATATGAACAACTGTTAGAAATTTATAATACAATTTAGAAAGGCAGTGAAAAAAATAATGGATGCTCATGTTATAAAATCACAAATATTAAATAAGAACCTCGATTTTTCTGGGGTCATATTACTCTCGATTAATGGAGAAACCATTGTACAAGAAGTTATGGGAGAATCTAATATAAGTGAACATATGCCAAACCATATAAATACAAGATTTGCAATAGCCTCTGGATGCAAGATTTTTACAGCTATTGCAATATTAAAATTAGTAGAAATGGGGAAATTATCATTAGATCAATCGGTTAAAGATTGCTTGCCAAATTACTTCCCAAGCATGAATAATTCGGTAACTATTCGCCATCTACTTACCCATACATCAGGCTTTTGTGACTATTTTGATGAGGAAATTGATGAAGATGGTTATGCCAAAGTATGGGAAAGCATTCCCATGTATATGATGAAATCACCTGATGATTTCTTGAGATTACTTCAAGATAAAGAAATGGAATTTGAACCAGGGTATCGATTCAAGTACAACAATGGTGGATTTGTAATACTTTCTATGATTATAGAAAAGATTTCAGGCATGGATTTTTCGATGTTCATTCATAAATATATTTTTGATATATGTGGGATGAGCCATAGCGGTTATTTTTCGATGGACAGTCTTCCAGGGGACACTGCAATTGGTTATACAGACAATGGAAAGGGTGGGTTAAAAACCAATATTTATTCTGTGCCTATAATTGGTGGTGGAGATGGAGGTGCATACACTACTGCAAGTGATATGTATTTATTCTGGGATTCTTTGTTAAATGGAAAACTTCTTTCAGTTCAAAGTATACAAGCCATGTTTAGCCCACAAATAAAAACTGGAGAAAATGGTGTTTCATATGGGTATGGCGTATGGTTAGACACATTGAATGATAGTGTTATGAAAATCCACATCATGGGTGGAGACCCTGGAGTATCCTTCAGAAGTGCCTATTACCCGAATAGTAAAATTGTATGTACCGTTTTATGTAATCGTGATGAGGGTAGTCGTATGGCATTTAAAGTGGCTGAAGATATGATGTCTACCATGTAAACAATGTCGTATGTGTAAAAAAATGCGACTATAGCAAGGGAGTGTATGTAATGAAAACGGTTATATTATATTGCTTTTCAGGATCTGGAAACACATTTAAAGTTGCAACTAAAGTGAGAGATATATTTGAAAAACTTGATTATAAATGTGAACTTGAGAGAATTGAAGATGTTGAGTATGTGAATCTTAAAAAGTATGAATATGTAGGATTGTTATTTCCTGTAGCCATACAATCAACTTTTCCGATTGTATGGGAATTTATTGAGGGGCTACCAAAAACACAAGGGCAGAAAATATTTATGATAGATACGATGGAACAGTTCTCTGGTGGCATTGTTGGTCCAGTGAAAAAAGTTCTTCAAGCCAAAGGCTATGATTGTGTTGCTGCACTTGAAGTCAAAATGACTAGCAGTATGCAGGCTAAAAAGATGAACATTGAAGAAGGAATTAAAAAAAATACGAAAGCGATTAAAAGTGCTGGAAATTTTGTCAAAGAGATGTTAAATGGGAAGAGACACTGGCCTAGAGTACCATTATTATCAGATTGGATGAGAGGTATATCGAAAGGGCGAAAGATATGGACTACAACAAGTGAAAAGATTGGCATTAATCACGATCAATGTGTTAGATGCGGTATTTGTATTCGTAAGTGTCCTGTCAAAGCGATACAAATGATAGATGGAAAGGTGATGATTGATCATAGTATTTGCAATAGCTGTATGCGATGTGTTCACCATTGTCCAAAGAATGCTTTTAATCTCAATGGAAAAGAAGTTTTTCGTTTAAATTTTGATTGATATTTAAACATACTTCACATTGCGAAACAGTTATCGGGGTACGGCAACGATTCGTACAAAAAACAGCCGCAATACATATATTTCCAAATATAACATGCTATCATCTACCACTCAAACCTGTCACATAAGTGCCTACTCTACTTTTGTGATATCACAAAGCATAAAATCGGTAGTTTTGTGACATAGAATTGTACCAACACAAAATCCCTACCTTTTGTGTTAAGTTCTTTGATTAATACTAATTAATGGTATAATTTACATAAGAGTTAGTGCACATTTGTAAACTATTGTTCATCAAATAATAGTTGTTAAAATTAAAAAAGGGGGTAATAATTATGAAAAAAGCAATAAGAATATTTTGTGTTCTATCTTTAGTTACATTAGCCTTAGTTGGGTGCAGTAGCTCCAATGAAAGTGACACTAAAAGAGTTGCCAAAGAGTTTACTAGCGGCATATATAACGTAGATGAAGCAAAAGTTACTGCTTATAACGCACCTATGCCAGAGATTACTGGGGATGTAAGTCAAGAATATAATTATGAGGCAGTCCGTGAAAGATTGAAGGAAATAGATAAAAGCATACTGCCTTTAATTACAAAAGAGGGGTATGAAGTTATTATATATAATCAACATAATACTGCAACTGCAATGATATGTTCCAGAGATAATTATACAGCACAAGTTACAGACATTACTTTAGGCGAAAACGTATATAAAGATTATAAAGATAATGATAAAGTAAGATATCGTTACGAAGTTAAACTTGATTTTATATCTTCAGATGGTAAAACCAAACAAGCAGACACATCTAAAGGAGCTGTAGAACTAGTAAAAGAAGATGGTAAGTGGAAAGTGTGCTCGTTTGGAATAAATCAAATGCCCAAATTATATAAGTAGCTAATTAATAGTAAGCGTTGATTAGATTCCTTTAAAGACTACCATAATATTAACAGCTTTCTTAAGAATAGGCTAATTTTAAAACAAATAACACTACGTAATGGTGATTTTTCACGAATTAATTTAAACTGAAAGGGGATGTTAGGTATTTTTATTTTTGTTATTTTGGGGCTTATTGTTGGTTCAATATTGTTCATAATATCCGGGTATATAGGTTCGAAAATTGGCTTCATGGATAAAACTACAAAATTAATCGAGTATCTCAAAGGATATAAGAAATAGTACTATAAGACGTCACAAATAATAAAAATTTGTGGCATTTTTACTTGTGACGACTTAGGAAACTATGACGACTTAACTACAATAATTTAATAGTACAATTAGGACACCTGAAAAGGTGTCTTTTGGTATCTAAAAATATAAATGAAAGAAGGTATAAAAATGGATAAATTAATTAGCATTAAAAATAGTATTTGTATAGGTATTGGACTAGTTGGCGGAACTATGGCAAGTGCGTTAGGAGGAGCTGACCAGCTTTTAATAGCATTAATTATATGTGCAGGAGCAGATTACTTCACAGGATTAGTAGTAGCTTTAATCTTTAAAAATTCGCCCAAAACAGAAACAGGCGGTGCAGAGAGCAATGCAGGGTTTAAAGGCCTAGTAAAAAAGGCTTTTATATTTTTAATTATTGTTGTAATAAATCAAGTGGATATTGTTTTGGGTTCGGGTGGCTTCATTCGAAATGCAGCTATAATAGGATTTATGTCAAATGAGTGTATATCATTAATTGAAAATGCAGGATTAATGGGTATAGACTTACCTCCAGCGGTAATTAATGCAATAGATATATTAAAAAGAAAAAGTGAAAATAAAGAAATTAAGGAGGGAAAATAATTATGGATAAAACATTTGGAAGTATTGGACATGGTGGAAAAGATTCAGGAGCCACATCGGGTAGATTTATCGAAAAAAACATGAATCTTATATATGGAAAAGCTTGCATGGGTGAATTAAGCAAATATATAGAAACAAAAATGTCTAGGATAGATGATAGATTTATAAGCCTTAGTGGCTTAGTGTCCATGTCTAATAACTATAATGCACAAATACATCTAGCGTTTCATTTGAATGCAGGGGGAGGGGATGGGTGCGAGATATACCATTCAATACATTCCACAGAGGGTAAAAAACTTGCTGAATCCATATCCAAGAAAATATCAGCACTTGGTCAAAATGCACATGGACAATATGTAAAAGTTAGGCAAGGTACCAAAGACGTTAAAAGGGATTACTATACTGAGTTAGGCTCTACCAAGGCCATAGCAGTAATTTTAGAACCGGCATTTTTAGATTCTAAGGATGTAGAATTTGTAGACACAGAAGCTGAATTAAAGATATTAGGAATAGAAGTTGCTCATGGTGTTTTAGATTATCTAAGTATAAATGTAAAACAAGAAGCACCTAAAGTAGTAGTTAAACCCTTCATTGTTCCTGCTAATAATTTAATTCCACCAATTGGACCTAATATAACGTTACTAAGCGGTGGGGGATGGATAGAGCACGCAGCAGATGGAAGAATCATAACCCATCAATCTAGGTCCATATATACCGCAATAACAGCGGATGGACATTTAGACTTTACCGTCAATGGAGTTTGCACAAGAATAAAATAAATTTTAGGAGGAATTATTATGACAAATAAAAAATGGTATCTAAGTAAAATAATATGGGTTAATGCTATTGCTCTAGTTGCAGTTATGGCACAAACTATAACAGGCAAAGAAATTGTTACACCAGAGCTACAAGTAATGGCATTGAGTGTTGTTAATTTAGTCTTAAGAAGTATCACAAAAGAAAACATAGTTTGGTAGTATAGTTAGAACCTCAGGGAGAAATCCTTGAGGTCTTTTTTTATTTTTTGTATATTTATTTTTCTTCAAGACTTAATAAGGTCAATCTAATAGTTATTATATGGAGCAACGTGTTTTAAAGCCTTTAAATACCTCATTTAAAATTATATTTTTACCCTATTAAAAAATCGTGAATATTTATCTAATCATTTTGTTAATATTTAAATATTCATCCCGTTAACATTTAAATTAAATTTAATTAAATTAGCTTTATTATTGAGTAATATCAAGGACTAGAGGTACTTAGTTCCATATAATAATAGTTAGATTGCATTAATGCTTTTTTAAATATTTTTATATTCATTTAATGATTATTTTTTTGAAAAAAAATTATATTAGCAGGCAATAATCCAGAAAAACAAATGAGGTAATTGCAATGCAAAAAGCTGAAAGTAGTTTTATAAAATTGGATATGGCTATATCAGTAGCAGCAACATTGACTCTAGCTGCATTAATAATCCCAGTGCTATTTATTTAGTACTGGGATTATTAAATGTCTTGAAATCTATATTTGATGACATTAAATGTATTTTATGAGAATTAGACGACGCAATTATTGAAATTGAAAACACGAACAATGGTCTTTGAAAATTGAATAATACGGTATTGAAAAAATAAAAACATTTACCACGTTTTACAAATAAAAGATAATTATACATATAAAAATATGCTATAATTACTATTAGTTAAGACGACATCGTAAGAAAACACGTATTACCTTGGAGGAAAATTTATGAAAAATATTGTAATCAGTAAGAAATTACCAGATACAAATCAATATATTGAGTTAAGAAAAAAAGTTGGTTGGGGGACATTAGATATAGAAGTCACTAGAAAAGGAATAAGCAATTCATGCTATTGTTTATGTGTTGAATGTGAAGGCTCACTTGTTGGATTTGGAAGAGTTGTAGGAGATGGAGCAACAGTTTTTTATGTTCACGACATAATCGTATCACCTAAATTCCAGAAACAAAAAATTGGTATTAGAATTATGGAAAAAATAATGGATTATATCAAAATGAATTGCTTAGAAGAAGCATTCGTTGGTCTAATAGCAAAAGGGGATCTTTATAATTTTTATAAAAAATTTGGATTTATATATAATGAGAATAATCATTTTTATCGTTTATAAATTTAGAAGTTTTAGTACGTAACATTCTTAAATATTGTATAACTCACCTACTTTAAAAAGTAGTAAGTTATGGTATAATTTTCTTAAAGTTGTTGTGTAATAGTAAAAAAGTGAGAACTGAAGATAATTAATATTTTGTGTAGGAGGTTATAGAATGAGTTGTAAAATGTGTGAAAAGCAAAAAAGCATTAAGGATGACCCATATTTTATTATGGAACTTGAAACAGGATATGTAATTTTAGGATGGTTTCAGAGGTTCAAGGGCTATACCGTTTTCAATTGTAAAGAGCATGGTCCTGAATTACACAACTTAGAACATTCTTTTAAAATTAAACATCTTGAAGAAATGTCTATAGTAGCGGAGGCTGTTTCTAATATATTTAAGCCTGATAAGATGAACTATGAACTACTTGGAAATGGATGTCATCATATTCATTGGCATTTATATCCGAGAGTAAAAGGTGATACTCCTATAATTAGTTCGGTATATCAATTGTCAAATGAGGAATTGTTTGATGAATCTACAAGACCGAATGAGGAGCAGAGAAAAGAATTGAAAGAAAAGATTAAAAATGAAATTGTGCGTCTACGTTCAAAATAAGCATTAAGCGAAGTAATTGTGTGATACTTAATATTCGTAAATTACGTCACAATGGTAAAATAGGAGGATTTCACATGAGATTTAACGCACTAATTCCAGAATTATCTGTATTCAGTGTTAACGAGTCAAAAAAATTCTATATAGATATATTGGGGTTTCATTTGGAATATGAAAGGGTAGAAGATAAGTTTGCATTTCTTTCTTATGGTGAAGCACAGGTTATGCTTGAAGAGATTAATGGACATTGGAATACAGGCGAATTGAAATGTCCCTTTGGCAGAGGTGTAAATTTTCAAATAGCTACAGACGATGTATCTAAAATTGCATATAACCTTAAGCAAAATAATATAGCTCTGTTTAGAGACATTGTGGAAAGTGAATATAAATGTGATGACGAAGTTATTGTTAAAAAAGAGATTCTATTTCAAGACCCTGATGGCTATTTATTAAGATTTTCACAAACTGAAAGCAAATGAGATTATGATGAATTTGTATAGTTTGATTAATCAGCTATCATAATTGGGAATCTTCATAAAGTTCGACATAACAAATCAGATGAATTGGACAGGTTATGTCTATAATTAATAGTTAGAAAAATGAAAGTTATAGGAAAATGGGTATATGACGTCCTAGTTATATATTGCTAACTATTTATACCTTAAAGTAATGTAGGAGGATTATATATAAAGACGAAACTAATACAAGGCGAATAAACATATATATACTCAATGAATTAGTATAGGTAGATGTTCATGGGACTGATAGGGGGGATTTCAAAATTGGGATGGATTGAAAAACATTTTTCATCAAGGTACATTAACTTTTGAAATCTAAGAACCTAAGTAAAATATATTCAAAGTTTTTTTTTATATAATTCTAAATATAAAATTAAAGGAGAATAAAAGGTTTGAAGGATTGTTGTTAAGGGGGCAGAGAGATTTTAATGAATAATTATGTAGTAGTCATAGGAGGGCTGAATTTAGATATAGCAGGCTTGTGTGGAGATGTATACCGGGAAAATGATTCAAATATCGGAGACATTCAGATGACAGTAGGTGGAGTTGGACAAAATATTGCTCAAAATTTATCGAAGTTAGATGTGCCTACATATTTGGTAACAGTCTATGGAAATGATTATTTTGGGGAATTTTTATTTGAGGAGTGTAAAAAGTATGATATTCGATTAGATTATGCTAAATGCATTCCTAATACCAAAAGCTCGACTTATTTATATGTCACAGATGAAAAAGGAGATATGGTCACAGCGGTTAATGATATGAAAATTACAGAAAATATTACTCCTAATTTCTTGGAGAGACGTATAAACTTTATTAACGGAGCTTCTATTTGTGTGCTTGATGGGAATATTCCAAAAGAATCTATCGAGTGGCTTGCGAACCACTGTACTGTACCGATTTTTGCAGATCCAGTTTCTATTGCCAAAGTAAACAGATTTGAAAATATTTTAGATAAGATTGATACTTTTAAACCAAATGAATTAGAAGCAAGTGTTTTATCTGGAGTAAAAATTGTTGATACTGAAAGCGCTAAAGAAGCAGCCAGAGTTTTACATCAAAAGGGAGTGAAGAATGTCTTTATATCTCTAGGATCAAAGGGAATTTTGTGTTCAAGAGAAGGAGAAGTCGATTGTATTCCAATTTTAAATTCACATGTAGTAAGCGTAAATGGAGCCGGTGATTGTAATATGGCGACGATTACATGGGCACGTTTTCAGTATAATAATATAATGCCATTAAAAAGAGTAGGGATATTGGCCCAGGCAGCAGCTAGTTTAACTGTGGAAGTTACTCAATCGGTATCTCCAAATTTAAGTATTAAAAATATAATAGAAAGAGCAGAAAAATTTTCTGGAGAGGTGTAAAAATATGAAAAATCAAATCTATTCTTTAGTAAATTACAATGAAAGTGTTTCAACTATGAATGCTGGTGCAGACCATATTGGCCTGGTACCAATGCAGAGTGGTGGCGTACCAGCTCATCGTGTACCATTTGATGTTGTGGACCGTATCTTCAATGAGGCAAAAAACCGTGGTGTAAAATGTGTAGCTATCATGCTAAGTACAGACCCTGATGAAATGATTTTCATCGCAAAAAGAGTAAAACCGGATATTCTGCATATTGCGGGTATGGAATTTACAGCTGATGCAGCATTCGCGCAAAGATTACATAAAGAATGCCCAGGTGTTGAACTTATGCAGGCTGTTCTTGTGGATGGACATAAAGCTGTAGAACGTGCAAAAGAGTATGCAAAATTCTGTGATTATATCTTAACAGATTCAGGACTCGCAGCAGATACAGGTATCGGGGCAAGCGGCATGACTCACGATTGGAACATTGATGCAGAGATTGTTAGATCTGTAAATATCCCAGTAATTATTGCGGGAGGTTTAGGACCGGACAATGTAGAAGAATGTATCAAACAGGTAAAACCTTATGGTGTAGACTCTTTAACTAAGACAAGCCATAAATACAATGATGGTGTAATGGAAAAAGACATTCCAAAAGTAAAAGAATTTTGTGAAAGAGCAGATAAGATTTCTGAAGAATTGGGTTTATAAAATGAGATTTATTAGTGCTACAGTACATATAGTCAGGCAGAAATGCCTTCAATTTTATCATCCAGTTCATCATAGGCAAAAAACCTACAGGCACATTATTATTTAGTAATAATTTCTGAAAACACGCATCTTTCATCTAAAAGTATTTAAGTCTAATCCTGCACAGAATTTATACAAACGATTTGGATTTTGTAAATATAGTGAAACAGAAACACATTATTTAATGAGATATAATCCGATAAAAAGTAAATAATTTCAAATGAACAATGGAGTTTTTAATAAAATATGAAGTTGAGTTACTTCGCAATTTTCTTATATGTCGACACAAGTAAATCAAACCCATATCTAATGATATGGGTTTGATTTATTAAGCGCACATTGATATTCTGAAAGTAACACAATACCAATTGAGTTACTTTCACATTGAGGCTATTACTAATTTCAAAAGGATTTTAACTATACTCGATTTATGGTAGTTATGGTATTATTAAATATGTAGCATTAGTCATAATTGTAAAATATATTTTTAAGAGGTGTAATTAATGATTAAACGGGAACAAATTATTAAAAACTATTTTGAATCTTGGTTAAATAAAAATGTGAGAGTATTAAAAGAAACATTTTATTCAGAATCAATCTATAGTGAATGTTATGGTCCTGAATACCGTGGAGTAGAAATTATTAAAAAATGGTTTGAAGATTGGAACAAACGAGGGACAGTACTAGTATGGGATATAAAACAGTTTATTCATCAAGAAAATACAACAGTTGTTGAATGGTATTTCAAGTGTGAATATGATGGATCTATTGGGGAATTTGATGGTATATCACTTATTGAATTCAGTGATGATAATCATATTATAAGCTTAAAAGAATTTCAATCGAAAATCCCACACTATTATCCTTATAAATAAAAATAGAATGGAATATGTGGTTGTGATTAATAAACAATAGCCAAAGTGAAAGTAACACAATGGTAATTGTGTTACTTTCACTTTGAGCTATTGCTAATTTTAAAAGAATTATGAATACACTTAATTATGGCAATTATGGTATAATAAAATGTATTTTATGACGAACTAGCAAACAATGACGACAGTTGTTATTATCTGTGCTGGTGATATATGAATTTTAAACAATAAATACTAAATATACTTAAAAGGTGTTGACAAAGCGTTGAAAAGACTTAAAACATGACCCAAAAAAAAGGAATTTCAATAAATACGTAGAATAATTCCATAGAAAGCTGAAAGCCAACAAGAAAAAATAAAAGGAAGTGTATTTATGGATTTTGCAGAAGAACTAAAATTATTTTCAACTAGAATAATGAAAATAAAGGATAAAATACAAACTGAAGAAGCAGTTAAAACATCTATAGTATTGCCTTTTTTTCATATATTAGGATATGATTTTTTAATCCAGAAGAATTTATTCCAGAATATACCACGGATGTAGGTATAAAGAAGGGTGAAAAAATTGATTATGTCATTATGGATGAGTTAAGTCCAGTTTTGCTTATAGAAGTTAAAAATTGTCTGGATAAAAATTTAAAAAGGAATGTTTCTCAACTATTTAGATATTTTGCCGTTAGCAAGGCAAAGTATGGGATGCTGACGAATGGGTTTACTTTCATATTTTATACTGATTTATACGAGAAAAATATTATGGATACAGAAAGTTTTTTCGAATTTAACATATTAGATTTGAATGATGAAAATATTATTGAGATTAATAAATATACAAAGAGTAATTTTAATGTAGATAAAATATATGAATCTGCTTCAGAATTGAGATATTTGAGCAAAATAAAGCGACTAATTATTTCTCAAAGCAAGAAACCAAGCGATGCTTTTGTTAATTATATACTGGGTGAAATGCAAAACGGCAGAAAGACTAAAGCATTAGTTGATACATTTAGACAATATACAAAAGTATCCTTAAAAAACTTACTCATTGATAACAAACAAAACTCTAATATTAGTTCAGATATTGAAAGCGAAAGCATAGATAAACCAACTACAATGACTCAAATTGAAATAGAGTCTTTTTATATAATAAAATCAATAATAAGAAAAATTATTGCCCCTAAATATATAACTTTCATTGATAAGGAAACATACTTTGCAGTAATAATAGAAAATGATTTGGAAAGATGGATATGTAAGTTATATATGAAAAATAAGATGGAGATAGGTTTACCTTATGATAATGAAGTGGGGGAAATTACTTATAATTTTGAATCAATAGACGATCTATATGATATTGAAAACGAAATAATAGATATAGCTAAAAAATTGCTTTAATAATACTGTAACATTATAAAACACCTAATTTATTTTAGGTGTTTTTGTGTGTATCTGAAATAAAGCAATGTATATTATTTATATCTTCAGCATTTAATTCATCGAAATTATCTAATTTAGATTTAATATATTCAATTGCAACTAATATAAAATCTAACAAATATGGGTATCAAGACTATTATTATTTTCAAAATTACACCCCCTATGAAATTGTTTCGTCAATCAAATAAAGTATAACAAAAACTAGACATGTCAATCCTTCAAATGAGGTGATGGTGTGTCTTTTTAAATTAAGTGAAACTATTGGTTTATTTTACCTATTCCAATTCCAGTAAATTGTTGTATAATATATACGAACATATGTTTTGGAGGGGATAACATGAAAGTTATAGCAAAGCAAATAGAAATGGTTGCATGGACAGACACAAAAGGTAATATAAATCCTGTAAGATTTAAAATTACGAATGAGGATAAGAGCAATTCTGTCGTTAAAATAGATAAAGTTATTTGTGTAGATAAAGAAAAGCTAGCAGGCAACAATATGCTTGTGTATAAGTGCCAGAGTGTAATTAATGGATTGGATAAGCTCTATGAAATTAA
>NZ_JBNMNU010000130.1:0-12380 GCF_051278035.1 Clostridium sp. | reverse complement strand
ATTCTGAAACGTAATAGTTGCAAGTGTTTTCGACTCTTTTTCTATTTTTACACTCTCTTTTGCTTCAATTGCCTGATGAAGTCCATCACTATATCTTCTACCTTCCATAAGCCTTCCAGTAAATTCGTCCACAATGAGAACTTCTCCATCTTTTTCCATATAATCTTTATCTAATTTCATGATAAAGTTAGCTTTCAAAGCTTGAACTACATGATGTTGTATACTCATATTTTCTGCATCAGCGTAATTTTCTAAATGAAAATATTTTTCTGCTTTATCTATACCCTCGTCCGATAATATAACGGAAGAAGTTTTTTCATCTATTGTATAATCTTTCTCTATTACTAGTCCTTTTACAAAATAATCAGCTACTTTATAGAAATCTGTAGATTTTTCCCCTTCTCCAGATATTATAAGTGGCGTTCTAGCTTCATCTATTAATATTGAGTCAACCTCATCCACAATTACAAAGTTTAATTTTTTTTGAACTTTTTGTTCACTGTGAACAACCATATTGTCTCTTAAATAGTCAAACCCAAATTCATTATTTGTCCCATATGTAATATCTGCGTTATAAGCCCCTTGTCTTTCAGTTGGATTTATATCGTGGATAATTACTCCTACAGAAATTCCTAGAAATTCATGTAGTTTTCCCATCTCATCTCTATCTCTTTTTGCGAGATAGTCATTAACTGTAATTATATGAACTCCATCTCCTGATAATGCATTTAGATATGATGGAAGTGTAGCCACTAAAGTCTTTCCTTCACCTGTTTTCATCTCAGTTATTCTTCCTTGATGAAGTATTATACCGCCAATTAGTTGCACTCTAAAATGCTTCATGTTAAGAACTCTCCATGAAGCTTCTCTAACTACCGCAAAGGCTTCAGGTAATATGTCATCTAAAGTCTCTCCACTATTTAGCCTATTCTTAAATTCTTCCGTCTTTGCTTTAAGTTCTTCATCGCTTGCATTCGTCATTTCCGAATCTAGTTCTTCTATTCTGTCTACTGTATCATTAATTCTTTTTATCTCTCTATCACTATAACTACCAAATAACTTTTCAAAAAGTTTCATAATTCTCATCCTCGCATTCATTTTAGTTCTTCTAAATATACACTCGTGTATTATACCACTTAATTCCTAACTATTCAACATGTACTAACCCATAAATATTGTAAATTTCTTTTCACAAAATTAAAAGCTAAAAAAAGGATTAAAGTAAATATATTCTTACTTTAATCCTTTTTAATTTAGTATATCTTAAAATTCTGACTCTATAAGACCATAATGTCCATCTTTTCTTTTATATACTACGTTAACCTCTGAAGTATCGTCATTCATATATACGAAAAAGCTATGGCCAACTAATTCCATTTGAAGTACTGCTTCTTCTGCCGACATAGGTTTGAATGCAAATCTCTTTGTCCTTACTATCTTAATATCATTATCTTCTTCAATATTTTCATATTTTGGAATGCCCTGAAATTTAAGAGAATTTCCATGAGCTCGTTTTTCTAATTTCGTTTTATGTTTTCTAATTTGTCTTTCTATTTTATCAACAGCAAGGTCTAAAGAAGCATACATATCATCATTTTGCTCTTCTGCCCTTAAAATAACTCCATTAAAAGGAATCGTAATTTCTATGGTGTGTCTATTTTTTTGAACACTAAGCGTCGTCTTAGCTTCCACATCCGGATTAAAATACCTGTCAAATTTGGATATCTTCTTTTCTATGATATTTTTCAAGGCTTCTGTTATCTCCATATTTTTTCCTATCACGTTAACTTTCATAATTACAGCCCCTCTCTAATGTATATATACTGCTTTATAAAAAGCATATTATATATTGTTATCAATATTGTATTACTTTTAATCTTAAAAAACAACCATTAAATTTAGAATTCACATAATATTAACTCAATTTAAATTATAATATCTCAATATACCTTATTAATTCCCTGTTTATCGAGGCATGATGCTTATTGTCTATAAATATACTTTATGATATAATTTATATAATTGAGTAAATATATAAAAACTCCTAACATAATATTAGGAGTTTTTATATATTAAGTTAGTTGACCTGGTCTTTGACCCCACACTCGCCTGCTGGAGCTTTTGCTACCCGGACTTAACCTCTCACTACTTACACTCTCGCCTATTATGGCGGCAGGACTAACCTCTAAGCCGCACCATGCTCACTAAACTTTGTTTAACTTACGTGGATCGTTTCGCCTGCGACTGGCATCGACTTTCAACCACAAACCTAACTTACTACAACAATTATTATACCCTACTTTTAGCTATAGTCAATACATAAATATTACTTGCTCCACTTTTTCTTAAATTATGGGCGCAGTGAAATGCAGTCGCACCAGTAGTTATAACGTCATCAACAAGTAATATATTTTTATTTAACATTCGCTCACTTTCTTCAATCTCAAAGCATGTTTTCATATTTGCCCACCGCTCTTCACCATTTAGACCAATTTGATCCTTAGTATCCACAATTTTAATTAAATTGCAAATTACAGGTATATCTAATGACCGCGACAAGTAACTTGCTAAAAACTCGCTTTGGTTATACCCTCTATTTCTAAGGGCACTCTTAGTCATGGGTACGTATGCTATTAAATCAAACTGAAGATTAGTTTCTTTTACAAATTTCAACATATACTTAGCCAAAATTTCACCGCAGATAAAATCACTTCTATATTTAAGTCTAATAATTAGCTCTTTTACAATATTTGAATAATAAAACACTGACCAAACAAGATATTTTTCACTACCAGTTCCTACATAAAAATGTTCTGAGCATTGCCTTAATTGTTTTGAACATGTGGTACATAACGGCTCACTTTCTTCACTATATCCATCACATATTACGCAACTCTCATCACCTGAATATATGAGCCCAGCTAAGCAATAAAGTATTTTTTTTATATATTTAATAATCCTTTGTCCCACGCTCTCTCATTAAATTTTCTAGCCATATTTTTAGCCTTATCCATTTGAAC
Source organism: Clostridium sp. (assembly GCF_051278035.1). Lineage (GTDB taxonomy): Bacteria > Bacillota > Clostridia > Clostridiales > Clostridiaceae > Clostridium_AD. The sequence goes on along the minus strand of NZ_JBNMNU010000130.1, from coordinate 9,360 downwards.
AGTTTCAATATTAGCTAGAAATATCGCTTCTCCTCTTTGTACATTTTCATTTCTTCCAACCTTACTTGATAAATATAATAGTTGCTTATGATCAAATTTAATATCATCCGCAAAGTAAACTATAACATCAACCGAATCAAATTCTAGATAACTTTCTTCAAAATCATCGGTTACTATTATCCCCTTGCCTTGTTTCATAAACAATATTGGAATATCAGCATGACTTTTATTACTAATAAATAGAAATATATTTTCACTTAACTTTTCTTTGAAATTGCTTAGATACTGGAATACCGCTGTAGCTTTTTCCTCATCCGGCGTAAAAATTATCACTTTTCTATTTGATATAATTGACCAATTTAGATATTCATATACCACCAAAGGTATGTCCATACTTAAATTTATTCTTGTTGTTATGATTCTAGGCTCTATAATTGGAATTTTATTGTTTTTTAGCGGAAACATAATTGGGGCATATTCACTTAAGATAGTCTCTACAGAATAAGCTATGGCAACACCCTCTTCTCTGCACATTTTAAATAATATTTTTTTTATTTGTTGCTTATTGTATTTAGGAAAACTTCGAATATCGTTATATATAACCAAATCAAATTTCTCATCCATTTTTAACGCATTTTCATAATTGCATATATGTAAGTATTCATTATAACTGTTGTAATTTACTTCAGAATAGCCAATATTTCCGCCTAAATTACTGAACTTATCTATAAAGTAAATAATATCAATGTTTGGCTTTTCTTCATTTGTTATATACAGTATGTTTTTCTTTTTATTTGCATGTGAAATTATCGTTTCTAATAATATATCGGAAGAATTATAAAATACAGAAACAACATCTATTCTTTTTTGGGAAGCTAAAGAATATCTCAGAATTTCTTTACTAATTTCATCTTTCTCTTTATTAAGGGTAAGTTTTGAATAGAAAAACATATAAAATCTCCTCCAGGATTAAAAATTTATTTTAATAGGACTTAGCTCAGCTGATTTTCATCACTTATTAAATTCGCATCTACTATCTGTCTTATTCGAAAGCACAGTGCAGAATACCTTTCGAAACTTCTGTTATTATCTTTCATAAAACTTATAGCTTTTACCTTACCTACTAAAATAACCATATTCTTAGCTCTAGTTATTCCTGTATAGAGCAAATTCCTGTTCATCAAAAGAGGTGGCCCCATAAACATAGGCATAATTACAACCTGAAACTCACTGCCTTGACTTTTATGAATTGTAATAGCATATGCTAGCGCTAATTCATCTAAATACACCCCTTCATATTCCACCCGCTTATCATCATCAAAAACCACAATCACATTTTCATTATTATCATCAATATCGTAAATATACCCCACATCGCCATTAAAAATTCCAGCACCTTCTTCAGCTTTTGCACTGGTTTTGTTCCACTTTATAGAATAATTATTTTTAATTTGCATAACCTTATCGCCTACCCTAAATATAGTATTCCTATAGTCCTTCTCTTTTTTATATTTAGATTTAGGATTCAATATTTCCTGGAGCTTTTCATTTAAATTTTCGATTCCGAGTATTCCTTTTCTCATAGGTGAGAGTATCTGAATATGCTTCATTTTATCCCATTCTTTGTTAAATTTAGGTAGCCTTACATTTATCAATGTAATTATACTATCTAAAATTTTATCAGGATCATTATTTTCAATAAAGTAAAAATCTTTATCCTTTTTATTTAAAATAGGCATCTCACCATTATTAATCTTATGAGCATTTACAATAATCATGCTTTCCTTAGCTTGCCTAAAAATTTGATTGAGTTTTACTACTGCAACACATTTACTTTCAATAATATCCCTTAAAACATTCCCAGGGCCTACAGATGGTAATTGATCTACATCACCAACAATTATAAGCCTAGTTCCTATACTGATAGCTTTGAGTAAACTGTTCATGAGTATTATATCTATCATAGATGCTTCATCAATAATGAGCACATCACAATCTAAAGGCGATTCCTCACTTCTGAAAAACTGTGACCCATCATCGCCTCCCATACCAATCTCCAGTAACCTATGTATTGTTTTGGCTTCTCGGCCGGTAGCCTCTGTCATTCTTTTAGCAGCACGCCCAGTAGGTGCAGCCATAAATACTTTCATTCCCGCGCCTTCAAACACCTCTGTTATACAGTTTATTATAGTAGTTTTACCTGTTCCAGGCCCCCCTGTTATAACTTCAACGCTGTTCTCTACAGCACCACAAATAGCATCTTTTTGAGACGTTGCAAATTGTATATTTTTTTCCTTTTGAAACTCATTAATTTTATCTTCAATATTTATATTAAGCGCATCACACTGAGATACAGATAAAGTTATAATTTTCTTAGTTACCCCAAGTTCACAATAATAGAAAGGTATAGTAAACACACATTCCTCATCATCAATATTTTCCACTTTTAATTTGCCTTGTAATACATTATCATAAACATTACTCTGGATTTCTTCATCAGAAACCCCCAAAATGTTTTTAGCTTTCTTGTATAATTTCTCTAATGGCATATATGTATTTCCCATAGCACAAAATTCATTAACCACATAATTTATTCCACTTTGTATTCTAAACGGAGACTCCTTATCGATTCCTAAACTTTGTGCTATCCTATCAGCAATTTTAAATCCGACACCATCAATGGTTTCAGTTAACACATAAGGATTTTCCTTTACTACTTTTATAGATTCCGAACCATGTTTTTTATATATTTTAACGCATTGGTTAGGTGTCACTCCGTATGTTTGAAGAAATATCATTATATTTTTAACTTCTCGTTGCTTAGAATAAGACTTGAAAATTAACTCAATTTTTTTTTGTCCTACTCCATCAATCTCTTTTAGTTTTTCAATTTCGTTGTCTAGTATATTCATGGTGTCTTCCCCAAAGCGCTGTACAATTTTTTTGGCGGTTACAGGCCCAATTCCTTGAATAACTCCCGATGCTAAATATTTTTCCACGCCCGCAATTGAACTTGGAATTACTTCCTCACATGTACTTATTGTGAATTGCTTCCCAAATTTAGGGTGAGTCACCCAATCACCAGTTAATTTTAAATTTTGCCCTTCACTAATGTATGGCACAATGCCAACAACCGTTATTTTTTTATTATTATTATTACTCAAATGAGCAATTATATACCCATTTTCGTCATTATGAAATACTATATCTTCAATGGTTCCTTGTATTTCCGGCATAAAATCTCTCCCACTTGTATATTTTACAGTGACAATGTTAATCATAGTATAAATATTGTCACTATTGCTATTATATCATATGCATTTCATATGTATTTCATATTTTCATCAACAGTATACCCCTATCTTAAGTTTTATCAAAATCCTAAATAATAATCCATAAATTGGAAAAAATCAAATTACCTTGCAGTTTTCTTCTATTTCACACTTAAATCGATAAGTATCGAAGCAAAAGAGGGATAACAATTGTTGATTGTTATCCCTCTTAGCTGTTATAAATATTTTTTTATTTCTTCGACTTTATTTAATTTTTCCCATGAAAGGTCTAAATCTATTCTCCCAAAATGTCCATAAGCAGCTGTCTGTTTATAAATAGGCTTTCTGAGGTCTAATTCTCTTATGATAACGGCTGGCCTTAAATCAAATACTTTTTCAATTATTTCAACAATTTTATCATCAGTAATTTTTCCCGTTCCAAAAGTCTCCGCTTCTATAGAAACTGGTTTAGCTACTCCGATAGCATATGCTAACTGAATTTCTAATTTATCAGATACCCCTGCTGCTACTAAATTTTTAGCAACCCATCTTGCAGCATACGCAGCGGACCTATCAACTTTTGTTGCATCTTTTCCAGAAAATGCTCCACCACCATGTCTTCCGTATCCACCATAAGTATCTACTATTATTTTTCTTCCTGTTAAACCAGAGTCTCCTTGCGGTCCTCCAATTACAAATCTACCTGTTGGATTTATATAATATTTAGTGCTTACATCTAGAAGTTCACTTGGCACTATAGGTTTTATTACATGTTCTATTAAATCTTTTTCAATTTGGTCATGAGAAACTTCTTCTCCATGCTGAGTTGAAATGACAATAGTATCTATTCTTACCGGTTTGTTTTCTTCATACTCCACAGTAACTTGAGTCTTGCCATCTGGTCTTAAATATTTCAAACTACCATTTTTCCTTACTTCACTTAATCTTCTTGCAAGTCTATGTGCCATAGCAATCGGAAGTGGCATATACTCTGGCGTCTCATTAGTGGCAAATCCAAACATCATGCCTTGGTCTCCAGCACCTATCGAATCACCCTTAGCAAGTTCCCCTAATTTGGATTCTAACGCCTCGTTAACTCCCAAGGCTATATCTGCCGATTGTTCACCAATAGACGTAATTACAGCGCATGTACTAGCATCAAATCCATACTTTGCTCTAGTATATCCTATACCTTCAATGGTTTCTCTAACAACTTTAGGAACATCTACGTAACACGAAGTCGTTATCTCTCCCATAACTAAAACCATCCCTGTAGTAACCGCTGTTTCACAAGCAACTCTAGCATTAGGATCTTGCTCTAAAATAGCATCAAGTATAGCATCCGAAATTTGGTCACACATTTTATCTGGGTGTCCTTCAGTAACTGATTCTGATGTAAATAATCTTTTCATTATAATTCTCCTTTCAAATGCTTATATTTTTTCTTATACAAAAAATAAAACCCCTTCAATATGAGAAGAGGTGTTTTAACCATCTCTCTTATCTCGCAGACTATAACTGCAGGAATTGGCACCATGGCGTGTACACCGGTTGCCGGGTTTCATAGGGCCCTTTTCCCTCCACCTCTCTTGATAAGAGTTATCAATATTAAGTTTTGATTATATTACCATATAAATTCAATAGTGTCAATAAAGCTTATATTTTTCTTAAATTAAAATCATTAAAAAAGACATCAAAAGATGTCTTTTGGTGGAGGAAGATGGATTCGAACCATCGAAACATTACGTAACAGATTTACAGTCTGCCCCCTTTGGCCACTCGGGAACTCCTCCATATATGACGCTAGCAATGAGAATTAATCTCACGACTTGCTAATTATAAGCAACTATTTCCGGCCTTAAAATCTTATATAAAATAATGGTGGAGGAAGATGGATTCGAACCATCGAAACATTACGTAACAGATTTACAGTCTGCCCCCTTTGGCCACTCGGGAACTCCTCCAGTAGTATGACTAACAAAACTTACTTATGGTGGGAACAACAGGGTTCGAACCTGTGACCCTCTGCTTGTAAGGCAGATGCTCTCCCAGCTGAGCTATGCTCCCAAAACTTATAATAAAGCCTACTTTATAATAACACATAATAAATGGTGGAGGAAGATGGATTCGAACCATCGAAACATTACGTAACAGATTTACAGTCTGCCCCCTTTGGCCACTCGGGAACTCCTCCACTTATGGAGCTAGCAATAGGAATCGAACCTACAACCTGCTGATTACAAGTCAGCTGCTCTACCGTTGAGCCATGCTAGCATATTATATTATTTGTTGCTGTATATTGTCGACAAGAATCATTATACAACTTTAATTAATTATTTTCAAGTGTTTTTTTTGCTAATATATAAATTCTTCTCTACATTACTATACAATTCTCTTCTTCCCTCGAATTTAATCACAATTACAGCTTTTTTTTATATAGGTCTTATGATATTTTCGCATGACATCATTCTTCTATATGACTAGTATAACTTCTCTGCTTCTTCCATATCTATAAACTTTCCAGCTATGATTCGCACTTTTTCATATTCCTTTTCTGATAAATTGTCTTTCATTAATTTTAAAGCTTTAAGCACTCCATTCTCGGCATCACTCGCATATAAATACTCCTCAACCTTTTTATAATTGTCTCTGCCTAACTTAATACTTATATATAGCAACTTTATTTTATCGGTAGAAGTTAAGTTCTCCATTATTTTCCCTGTCGATACTTTAAATACCGATTGTTCATTTTGTTCATTTGTATAATTGTAATCTTCTAGGCTGTTCGATTCTTTTGGTACATACCCACCGTCATATATATATTTATCCCAAGCAGTGTCCTCTATATCTACTTTCATTGAACTTGTATCTGCAATATCATTAGTATTTTCATATTCACTTTTATTATCACTACTAATTTCTTTCTGAGGCACATCATCTTCCTGTATATTGTCATTTATATCCGCAGCTTCATTAACGTTATTCTTGTCTTGGTTTAAATTACTGATAATCTCTGATACCTTCTGCACATATATTTCACCTTTCTCATATTGATTACTATTACTTATATAACCACTATATGAGCCCATTGTAGTCACGCTAATAAATGTAGAAATCATAATAATCCATGACGACTGGTTTTTTTTCATAAGAACATCACCTCAAATAATTAATATATATAAAATATTTGCCAAATAATCATTTTTTTATACTTTTATCATAATAATACCTGGTATTTATTCATATAAATTATTGATAGGAAGATAAGGAGGTATATTTCTTGAGTAAAGCTAAAACCCATTATAAAGATCCTTTAGCCTACTATACAATTTCCGAGTATTTAAAAAACTATATCGACGACAATACTTTAATTGTTTGCATAGGCACCGATAGATGTATAGGTGATTGTCTTGGTCCTCTAGTAGGTACGTTTTTAAAAGATAGTTCCTTTCCCTTACCTGTATATGGAACAATTGATAATCCAATTCACGCCTTAAACATCGATAGTAAGTTAGCCAAAATAAATAATTTACATCCCCATTCTACTATAATAGGTGTTGATGCATGTTTAGGAGATATTTTAAATATCGGTGAAATTCAGGCTAGAAATTATCCGATTCATCCTGGTAAAGGTGTAGGAAAAACGCTTCCTAAGGTAGGTACCGTATCATTAATAGGTATAGTAGATTCAAGTGATGATAGTGAACTCTTTACTAATAGAAACATAAGACTTAGTTTAGTAATGGAAATGGCTAGTGTCTTAAGTCGGTCCCTTTTGCATTCATACTATTTATATTCCCTTACCAAAGAAGAAAACAATTCAAGTCCAATATAAATATAAACAAGCAATACAATTAAACTACTAATTGTATTGCTTGTTTATATAGCTTGTTTACATTTTTTATTCCTCTGAGTATGTTTCGCCTGCGTTAAATGAATTATCTAATTTATCCATATACTCCAATACCTTGCCAGTTCCAAGGGCTACACATGAAATAGGATCCTCGGCAAGATACACTGGAACTTTAGTATATTCTTGTATAAGTTTATCTAACCCTTTTAATAATGAACCTCCACCTGTCATAACTATGCCTTTATCAGCTATGTCTGCTGCAAGCTCTGGTGGTGTTTTTTCTAACACGGAATGTGTACATTCTGCTATTAAATTGACTGTCTCTTTTAAAGCTTCTCTCATTTCTTCACATGTTACTGCTAAATTTTTAGGAAGACCAGTAATTAAATCTCTCCCTCTTATATCCATAGTAGTTCCTTCCTCTTGTTTGCATGCACAACCTATGTTTATTTTTAAATTCTCCGCAGTTCTCTCACCAATCATTAATTTGTGTTTTTTCCTAATATACTTTATAATAGCTTCATCAAATTTATCTCCAGCTACCTTAATTGATTCACGCACAACCATGCCTCCTAAAGAAATAACTGCAACATCAGTAGTTCCACCACCAATATCAATAACCATGTTTCCACTTGCTTTAGTAATATCTAGTCCTGCTCCAATCGCCGCGGCTAGTGGTTCTTCAATGAGATAAACTTTCTTTGCTCCGGCATTTCTACCTGCATGTTCTACTGCCCGTCTCTCTACCTCCGTTGCTTCGCAAGGGACACATATTACAATTCTTGGTGCTGAAAGCCTTTTTTTACCACAAGCCTTCTGTATAAAGTGTTTTAACATCTTTTCAGTTATATCATAATCCGAAATAACCCCGTCCCTCATAGGACGTATAGCCACAATATTGCCAGGTGTTCTCCCTATCATTTGTCTAGCCTCTTCACCAACTGCCAATACCTTATCTTGATTTTTATCTATGGCAACAACAGACGGCTCTTTTAAGATGACACCTTTGCCTTTAATATATACAAGTACTGTGGCCGTTCCTAAATCTATTCCCATATCTGTACCTAATCGAAAAAAAAACATCTCAAAACTCACTCCTGCTCTTTAGTATATTCGTTATTTAAATTATACTAACCTTTATTCTACAAAGCCATAAAAAAACCCTTTTTTTTGGCTTTAATATTTTTCTAGTTTTTGTTTCAAATGTTTTTATCCCTCTACTGCCTGATATTTAAGTTTAGTTGCCCTTCCTCCTCTGATATGTCGCTCCGCCTTATTTATATCCAATATTGTTTTTGCTTCGCTAGCAATCAGTGGATTTATAGTAGGTAATCTTTCCGTCATATCCTTGTGTATAGTGCTTTTGCTAACACCAAACACTTTGGCAGTTCTTCTTATTGTAGCTTTTGATTCAATAATATACTTAGCAACTTCTAGTACTCGATCTTCGATATAGTCTTTCAAAGTGTTACCTCCTAAACCCTTATATATTTATAAATATGCATTACCTTGCTTTTAAATTCCATTCCAATCAGTCATTTCTCGATAAATTCGTAAAAATGGCTGATTGGCATGGGTTTTGGTTATTTTTTAGTTTCTACAGCCTGGTATTTTTCATATGTTACATATATAGCAGGGTCAACATTCTTGCTACTTTTCAAAACTTCAAAATGTAAATGAGGACCATAGTCTTCACTAAATGAGTTTAAAGTAGTATCTCCCACTTTACCAAGTTTCTGATTTTTAGTTACTTTATCATTTTTCTTTACTAATATCTCTTCATCTAAATTAGAATATCTAGTAACAAAGCCATTACCATGATCTATTACAACCATTTGACCTTTTTGATTAGTAACATCAACACCAACTTCTTTAACCGTTCCGTCCATGACAGCTACAACTGGCTCACCTATTTTAACTTTAATATCAATGCCTAAATTATTTGTATAGCTCCCATTAGTCTTCCACACAACAGCATCAACGTCTTTTGAATATGCCCTCGCGAGAAGCCCATTAGCTACGGGTTTTTCAAATTTAACACTAATTGTATTAGAAACAGCAGTAGTTAAATCTGTAGATGTAACCTTTTTAATGTTAGGTACTGACTTAAGTCCTTGAGTTTTAGCTTCGTTTTCCTTTTTTACTTGAAGCGCATCCTCATAAGTTTTTTGTTCCTCTTTTGAAACTTTTTCTGCATTTGCTTGTTGTTTTTGTTCTTCCAATTGATTACTTGCT
>NZ_JBNMNU010000129.1:0-12510 GCF_051278035.1 Clostridium sp. | reverse complement strand
TCAACAAATTGATTTTTGTTTTTGCCATAAATAGTTGGATTGCCTTTATATTTCTCCTCTTTAATTGCAAATATCCCTTTCCACCCATTCATTATGCTCTGTTCGAGAATACTTATCTTTTTATTATCATCATTAGCTAACGTATTTAATTTAATTAATAACTTTTTTAATGCAAAATCTGTAGGTGTTGATTTATTTGCTTTTCTCATTTTAATAAATTCTATTATCGTATTTCTTAAATCTACATTATCTGTATAATCAGCTATTACTAAATCAAATCCTTTTTTTGTTGTTGTTTTCTTTTTATCTATATCTATCTCTATCTCTATCTCTTCTCTCTTATCTCTTATCTCTGTGTTACAGTTCTGTACAGTTGTGTTACAAAGTAACGCTTTGCCCTTGTCTCTAAACTTCCTAACCCTTTCTGCTCCTTGTGTTTCGTTCCCTATACTATTTATGGTTTGCAACAAAATATATTCATTTTCTGCAACTTCTTCAAGTAATCCGCATTTTTGCAAATATAGAATAGTTACTTTTACATTTTCCGATTCTTCATCCAATTCAAGGGCCATTTCCTCAGAAAAACTATCTTCTAAATTTGTAAATACTAACTTACCTTCATCCTTTAAACTCAATAATTGTAATTTTAAATAGATAATTGTATAGGTATCTCCACCTGCTATTTTTCTAAGTTTTTTCATTTCCTTATCTTTAAAAAAACCATCTTTTAATTTAAGCCAGTAATATTTTTTATTATCACTCATGTAGTTTCACCCGCTTTATGTTATAATGTTATTGGATTATTTCATTTGGACCCTCTGTAAAGGGTTCTTCTTTTGTTTTATTGTAAAGTGACACCTTTCTTATAGCTTCTGAGACTGAGTACCCATCAAAGTATAATTTAACTATCTTTTGCAGTTTTTCTTCCACTATTCCACCCTCTCTATGCACATTTTTTTAGTACTTCTGTAGCTTTAATTGCGATATCTAAAACATACCCTAGGCTTGTATATTTCTTAAAGTTAATTCTATTAAATTTAATATCATCTGTTGCTATTTCCATTATTATTGCAAACTCTGCATCTGAAATAGATTGTCCAACCATTTGCTCTATGATTTTCTTTGACATTCTCTTACCTCCTCAAAAATATTTGTTTGACCTTTTAATTCAACTCTTTTAATTATTACTAATTCAGCTCCTTAAATTTATTTACAAAGTATACTTGACCTTTGCCAGTTACCTTGGAAGTCCTAGATATACTTACATGTCCATCACTATGAACAATTGATGTTTCTTTAACATGAAACAGATCTAGTTGCATCGACCTTTGAGTTGGCATATTATAATCCGTTCCTTTTCTTCTTATTAAGTAGCCTTCTTTTCTTAGCCTTTCAAAGAGTCTATTTGCTCCAACATCAATGCCATTTTGTTTTAGTATCTTTGCTAAGTCGCCTACTAAAATTGAAGTGTGTGAAGCTGTTACCGCTTCTGCAAATATTACCTTAGGTTGTTGCAATGTTAACTGCTTATCCTTTACAGTATTTTCAAGTTTCAAATATTCAATTTTTTTGCTTGCAAATTCTAAGGCTCTTTTCATAATCATTTCAGGACTATTCCATGCTTTTTCTACTTGGATGAAATATTGTCTAGCTTGTTTACCTTTTCCATTTCTTTGAATCATAGCAATTTCTTTTGCCATATCTAGTTTAATTACATGATCCACACTTTCTTGTTCTCCTCCAAGGGTAGGACATTTTTGGGACACCCTTATATAATCTTGATTTTCAGAAAATCCATACTCCACCATTCTAGAAAACCATTTTCTATATTCAGTTCCTATCTGTAAAAACTCATGTAGTTGTCTGCCACTTACTATTACCTCGCCAGTTTCATTTTCACTTACTGGAATTAACTGCTCATTCTTAAATACCTGTAAATTACTCAATTGCTTGTCCTCCTTAAAATCTTGTTTGATTATTAATTATTTCATAGGTAACCTAAGACCTGGACACTTTGCAGAACCACAGTTATATGATTGATCTTTCTTAACCCAACAATTAGTACAGTTTTCTTTTATTTTCTTTCCACAGTGTCGGCAAAAATTCGCATTATTTCTATTGCCTTTCCCACAGTTAGGACAATTCTCATTATTTTGTTGCTCTTGAACTTGTACTTCTCGATCAATTTCTTTTTTGTTTAATTTATTCATGCTTGTCCTCCTTTTTAAATTTATTACCCTACTGAGCCACCATCGTACAAAAAACTATATCTTTCACCATAATGAAGAGTGAATTTTCCAGATTCTCTTTTTATTCTCGTAGGCCTTATTCCCTCTCTTGCTTCAAGTCCATGACCGTTTAAAAACCTACAAATTAGTCGTTCAGCTTTTACTTTATCCCCATCGGATAGTGCTTTAAATCCTCTTATCGTCCTAAAATCATAGCCTAATACCTTTTTAACCTCTAAGGCGTTTTCAAATTGATAATCTTTGATTTCTGATTTTATATACTTATTTGCGATTTTGTTATAATCCATAATTTTTACTTTCCTCCTTAAATTTATTTCCCGTTGTTGGGGACTTTTACACCATTGCGATGTAATTTAGTTGTAATAATTTAGATGTGAATTGAATATTATATTTTAAGAAGTGTTTATATTTTTGTAGCAATAAAGCTTTTATAAAAGGCTGTTAAGCCCTTTAAAGGATCTTGCATATACTCGACCCTTCTGTGAATACTATTTGGACCCCAATTATTACATCAGTGGGAAATTTATAGAGGTTTATTGCTGCGACCTTTTCCCCGAGTATTCAACGACTGTGCCAACCATGTTTTTCCTCCTTATATTTGCGCGTTCTCTACAGTGTTCTTCTTAATGCAGTCATTTTTAACACTAGATTCCTCCCATGGCATTGGGATACCTTTAGCTATTCTGTTTTCATAAATTTCTATAATCATCTTGGTAAAATTTTTACTCAACCTCTCCGGATGTAAAACCACTACTTCTATTTTTTTTCTCTTTTTCATAATGTCCCCCTAATTAATTACTTACTTTATATTATGTTGACTTCTGACTAATAGTGCATGCAACCTCTTTAGTAGCTTGATTATTCATAAATATATTTATAAAATAAACCTGACTTTTGCCAGTTATTTTCGATGTCTTTTTTCATCCACTTTTATCATCTCTTTTCTTTAATTAAGTATTTTTGTTACATTAGTTTTGAACAAATATTCAAGATCAAGATTTATAAAAAAAGTATTCCTAATCTTCAAAGTATCCAGCCAAGATATTTTAGTTACTCCATTGATGTAGTTTCTTGCAGTTTTTTCACTCACCCCTAAGCATGAAGCTATGTCTTGCCTAGTTATTCTTTGTCTACTCATCTCAGCTAAAAGGTTTCTAAACATTTAATCGCCACCTCCTCATCCGTCAACGGTTATCTTATTTTCATATTATACCCATTAACGGTTAATGTCAACCCTATTTGTATTTTTTTCTTCCGTTAACGGTAAAATACATATTGACAAACGGTAAAATATTACCTATATTAAAGAGGGGTGATATTAATGGGACTAGAAAAAATTAGTGAATTAAAAAAGACGAAGGGGCTAACATCTGAGCAACTATCTAATAAATCTGGAGTTCCTCTTGGCACTTTAAATAAAATTTTAAATGGCACAACAAAAGATCCTAAACTTGAAACTTTAAAAGCTCTTGCTAGAGTATTGGGGTGTAAATTAGACGACTTCGATGATTCTAAATCTAATAAAAAAGAAGCTATAAACCAACTTGAAACTATAGCAGCCCATTTTGATGGTGATGAATTTACAGAAGATGATAAGGATGATATAGAGAACTTCATAAAATATGTTCTTTCAAAAAAGAATAAATAATATTTTTACTAATGATTTGGGGGGATTTGATGTACGAAGAATTAGTAAATGAAGCACAAGAAAACGGGGTAGACGTTATAGAAATGAGTTTCAACGGAAATTTAAAAGGGTTGTATAGTGAAAATACTATAGCTATCAATTCCAAATTGAAAACGAATAAAGAAAAGAATTGTGTGCTTGCTGAAGAATTAGGTCATCACCACACATCTTTTGGAGATATACTAAATATTAAGGATGTTAGAAATATCAAACAAGAAAAAATTGCCCGCAATTGGGGCTATGAAAAACTAGTCGGTGTACTTGATATTATTAACTCATATAAAAATGGTGCAAAAAATAGGCTTGATATGGCAGAGCACCTGAATGTAACTGAAGAATTTTTAGAAGCGGCAATTGCGCATTATAAAGAAAAGTATGGATTATATTATGAAATAGACCATTACATAATATACTTTGATCCACTAGGAGTATTACAAATGTTCTAAATTATAAATAGTAAATTAGTAAAAGGATGTGAGAAATTGAAAATAGCGATTTACTCAAGAAAATCTAAATTTACTGGTAAAGGCGAATCTATAGATAATCAAATCCAACTATGTAAAGAATACGTAAACAATCATTTTACGAATTATGAACTAGTGTTTTATGAGGACGAAGGCTTTAGCGGTGGGAATATAGATAGGCCAAAGTATAAAATATTATTAAATGACATTAAAAAGAAAAATATTGATGCATTAGTCTGTTATAGGCTTGATAGAATTAGTAGAAATGTAGCCGATTTTTCAAATGTGCTAGAACTGTTGGAGAAAAATAATATTACATTTGTTAGTATACGAGAGCAATTTGACACATCCAGTCCTATGGGAAAAGCTATGATATATATCGCATCAGTATTTGCACAACTGGAGCGTGAAACTATAGCCGAACGTGTAAGAGATAATATGATGGAACTTGCGAAAACTGGTCGTTGGTTAGGTGGTAAAACTCCAACGGGGTTTAAGAGTAAAAAAGTAACTTCTGCTGCAAGTGGTAAAGAAAAAAGTTTATATATTTTAGAATCAGTAGAGGAAGAGCAAATAATAGTAAAGTTGATCTATGAGAAATATCTAGAATTTGAAAGTCTTAATAGAGTAGAATCCTTTCTTTTAAATTCATTTACTAAAACTAAGTATGGGAACAAATACGATATGAGCACAATTAGAAAGCTCCTATCTAATCCAGTATACTGTATAGGTGACGAATTACTATATGATTACTGCTTTAATAATAATATGGTAGTAGTTAACCCTAGAAATGAATTTGATGGCTCCAGGGCTGTTATAAGTTATAATAAGAATGATGGTAAGATTAAGAAAGCAAGGGAAATGGATAAATGGATTATTGCATTAGGACATCATAAAGGTTTTATATCTAGTAAAGTATGGGTACAAGCTCAAAATATTCTACTAAAAAACTTTGATAAAAGTCCTCGTACCGGCACTGGAAGAGTTGCATTATTGTCTACGCTTTTAAGGTGTGGCAATTGTGGTTCTAGGATGCGGATTACTGGCAAATATGCTGATGGCGAACTAAAACATTATTATTATAAATGCAGACTTAAAAATGACAGTAAAGGGCAACAATGTACTATGCCTAATCTTCATGGAAGGGATTCCGAAAAGTTTGTCTTTGAAAATCTTAAAAAGATTTATTTGAATGAAGTGGATTCAAAATCAAAATACGAAAAAAGAGATAAATTAGATATAAAAAGTATATTAAAAGAAAAAGATACCATTATAAAAGAAATTGCAAAAAAAGAAATACACATTAATAAACTGACTACAAGCCTCATGGAAAATGAGAATAGTTCAGCTAATAAATATATAATAACTCAAATAGAAATCTTAGATGAAGACATCAATCCCCTAAAAGCACGATTGAATGAGCTTGATCAAAAGAAAGAGAATAATTTAATTAATAAAATGAATTATGAATTATATTTACAAAACTTAAAGACATTATCTACTGATATTGATCATTTAGGATTTGAAGAAAAAAAGAAATTATTAAATGGCGTGATAAAAGAAATAGTATGGAATGGTGAAAAATTATTAATAGAACCACTAGAATAGGCTACTTTCGGGTAGTCTTTTTTAGTTGTCATTTGTGTGATATTGCAGAAGCAATTTCTATGTCAGATGAAATTATTGTACTATCAAGCCGCCCTGCTGTAATTATTAAGGACATCGCTCTTAGTTTTGAAGAAAAATTTTCTTGCCCACTAAAACGTAGAGAAGCTCCAAATTTTGGGGTTTATTTCAATGAAATTTGGAAGGAGCTGAATACTAATGCTGATACAAAGCGATGAACACAAAAACTATCTCAAAAGCATAAAAATGCGTAAGTACTATATTGTTTTTACAAGAATTCTTATACTAATTGTTTTTTTCGGTCTTTGGGAAATAGCTGGACGGCTTAATATAATTGATTCTTTCCTTACAAGCACTCCTACGAAAATGTATAAATCATTTTTGCAAATATATGCTGAAGGTACACTCCTAACTGCTATTTCCATAACCTGTTTTGAAACTATAATAGGTTTTTTACTTGGAACAATCTTAGGTGCCATAATTGCAATACTACTATGGTGGTCCGATTTCGTTTCAAAAGTAATGGACCCATACCTAATAGTATTGAATGCACTACCTAAGGTAGCTCTTGCACCTATTATTATATTTTGGGTAGGTAACGGAATAAAAGCAATAATAGTAATTGCTCTTTTAATATCCGTTGTTGTAACTATAATAAGCATATTGAATGGTTTTAGAGAGGTAGATGAAGATAAAATCAAACTTTTAAAAACTTTCGGAGCTACTAAACTCCAAATATTGATTAATTTAATTATTCCTGCCTCCATTCCCACCCTCATTTCAGCACTTAAAATTAACGTAGGACTCTCATGGGTAGGGGTTATAATGGGTGAATTCTTAGTGGCTAAAAACGGTCTAGGATTCCTTATAATCTTTGGCGGTCAAATTTCCCAACTAGATATGGTAATGATGAGTATAGTAATACTTTCTATCTTAGCTTACCTAATGTATGAAATGGTTTCGTTTGTAGAAAGAAAATTTGTAAACAAAACTAAATAATATTTGTTAAAGTGAATATTATTAAATACCTTGGGCAGTATTTAAATGTAATAATAGTTATAAAATGTAAATATATTTATCTAAAAACATTTATATAACTCTTTAGAGATTTATAAGGAGGATACTTATGGATTATTTTCAAAAGGCTAACGATATATACAACACTAAGGATTACACCAAAGCGATCACACTATATAAAAAAGCTGCCGAAATGAAAGATAACGAGGCTGGTGCACTTTATAATAGTGCTGTATGTTTTATTCACTTAAAAGAATTTGAAAAAGCAATCCCAATATTTCATCACGCTATCTCTTTACGCAGGGAAAGTAAATTTTTTTTTAACTTAGCTTATTGCTATGCCATGTGTCTTAACAAGCCAAAAGCATTATATTACTTTAATACTGCTTGGTCATTAAATAATGATGATGATGATTGCGAAAAAGCAATTAATTTATTATTGAAAAGCTATAGAATAGCCCCCTAATACATTAGGAGGCTATTCTATATTAATTTATTATTATAAAATGTATTTTCTACCATTCACCAGCTATAGTGTCCTCTTTATGATCGATATCAAATCTTTTACTATCAAAATAGTCCCCACCAATTAAAAATGTAGGATCTACATTAACCCATATGTTTTCATCCTCAATGTACACTTGATTCCATGCATGACTAACCCAATTACTTCCATTGAATCCCTGACCAGTTATAATCCTCACCTTTATATTATTAGCCTTACTCATTGCTGCAAAAAGGCAAGCATAATCAAAACATATTCCATTTCTTGAGTAAAAAGTTGGAATGGCCCCGGATTTAACTCTTAAATCGTTATTTAATACTCTAGTTGCTTTTTCATCATCATAAACTATTTCACTACCAACCCATTTATATATAAGTTTTGCCTTTTCTCTCGTTCCAGTTTTACCGAGGGTAAGATCCACCCCAAACTTATCAATTTCTTCATTAGACTTAATCCCTTGCTCAAGGGTAACTCCATTGTAATAAGTTATAACCTTTGAACTCTTTTGCGTATTACCGGGTAGATTATTCTCTGATCCATCGGCTTGTTTTACGACAATTTTAAATGAATCATTAACAATATTAGGCAGTTTTTTTGCAAGTTTTGAATTAGTAAGTGGAATAACTACTTGTTTGGATATATAATTATATAATCGTGATTCTTCCAAATATTTATTATATGTATCAGTTATCTTAATAAGAGATAAAAAATTCAATATAAAAGTAATAACTATTACATAGCATATTGCTTTAGGAACTTGAAATATTGCGCCCATCAGTCTTTTAATAAAGATACTTTTATATTTTAGTTTATTCTCTATAGTATCAAATAGTGGATAAAATGTAATACGACTGATAAGATGAATTACAGAACTTATTATGCTATATAATATTAGTACAAATACTGGCATAAATAACACATAGATAATTAATGGTTTACTACTAATAAACTCCACAGCTCGCGGTGGTATAGCATTATATATTTTTTCATACATGCCCTCATTATGTTCAATAAAAATTTTTTTGGTATAATAAATGCCTAAACATAATGAAGCTAAAAAAGAAACGCTACCAAAAATCCCCTGAATCGATTCTTTTAAATCCTGAGATGAAAATTTGAATATAAACCCTTGAATTATCGGGTACATAAATAGCAACAATAAAATTAAAGTTAGTGGCTCCTTAAACAATTCTATCACCTGCTTTCATTTTTCAAAGTGTAATCGTGTATTTGTAATACACTACTCTTCGTAACCATCATTAATCAAATCTCTTAATACTTTTTTAATTACATCCCACTTGAATCCTCTTCTTAAAAGATAGTCTCCGAGCTTTTTATATAACTTTATTTTTTCGGACTCCGACTTGATTAATATGCGGTATCTTTTGCTAGCCAGTTCATATGATTTACGGTAACTTTCTTCATAAGTATCCTCAGATATCACTTCTAAATCCTGTGACTCATTCACGTTGCCTGTTTTAATGACTTTATTCAAAACTTCATTTACTATTTCAAAATCAAATCCATTCCGAACTAAATAATCCGCTATTTTTTTATAAAGTTTTCTTGTATCCTTTTCGTTCTTATATAATATAGCAAATTTTTTCTCGCCCAATTTCAAAGCTATTAGGCTCTGCTGCTCACTTGTTATTGCATCAAGTCCTTCCTCAATTAACTCTTCTGGAAGACCTTTTTTAATTAATGTAAACTTAATTTTGTTTTTACCACTGGACCTTACTTTCTCTTTTATAAAAAGTTCTACAAACCTTTTATCATCTATAAATTCATACTCCTTTAAAAACTGCATTACTCTACCTATTGTTTTAACATCAAATTCTTTTAACTTTAGTTTATCAACAACTTGTTTAGCTGACTTAAAGCTACTTTCTAAAAAATGGAGCGAAGCATTTTTTGCCTTTATATAATTATCTTCATTAACTATACTTTCTATGTTCTCTTTGTCAATGGGTTCTCCCTTTGTGATTCTATATCTATATACAAGACCAGCATCACAAGCGAAGGCAAAATCACCATCCATATATACGTTGACTCTATCCTTATTTTTCTTTTGCATTTCAATTTTTGTTATAATGTTACTCAATTCTAACCTCTCTTTTCTGGTAAGAATACATGAATTGTTGGCTTTTGTAATACTTTTCTAGCAATATTATATAAATCTTCACTTTTAATATTGTCCATATTCTCCATATCCAAAACAAACTGATATATGTCTTCATTATCCATAGCCTGATGAATTACATAATTACCAAGATCCGTAGAATCTTCCAAAGTTGATGCTATAGCTGTTTTTAATATCTTTTTCATAAGTGATATCGTATTGTCATCAAAAATTATTTTTTCACTTCCAATATCTAAAATGGCATTGTCAATTACGCTAATTGCTTCATCTACATTTTCTTCCGACACCGCTGTATAAATATATAATGATTTAACATTATTTGAAGTATCCAAATTAGTGTAAACATCATAAGACAACCCTCGTTGTTCTCTAAGTTCTCTAAATAATATAGAATTAGAACTTTCTCCAAATTTATGGTTTAGTATTCTAAGTGCTAATTCTTCATCATTGGATAATCCGTTGAAGGTATATAAGTAAAGTATAGTGCTTTGCTCTATCTCTTTTTTATATGAAATTTCCTTTACGAATTGCTGATGTTCGTACACTATTTTTTTCTTTTGAAATTCCCTCTTAGACCAGCTACCAAAATGCTCCTCCACCATAGTTATTATGTCCTCATGTTCATATGGGGATACAATTGATATAAAAGAATTATTAGGTAAATAATATTTCTTATAAAAATTAACAAGTTGTTCACTTGTAATCTTTTTTATAATATTTTCATTACCGATAGTATCTTCCCTAAGCGGACTATATTTAAATGCAATTTCATTAACTTTCTTGAAGCTTAAATCTTCAATATCATCCTTGCTTGTTCTAATTTCAGCTAATATAACTCCTCTTTCCTTTTCAATTTCATCACTTGGAAAAGTTGAGTTTAAAATCATATCCCCAAGAAGCATTACTGCATTCTTTAATTCTTCACCTAAAATCGTAGCACTATATACTGTACAGTTAAAATCCGTATACGCATTATATTCTCCACCTAAGTTTTCTAAATCGCTGTTTAGCTTTTCATTACTTCTAATTTTAGTTCCTTTAAAAAGCATGTGCTCAATAAAGTGTGCTATTCCCTTTTCTTTTTTTTCTTCAGAAAGGGACCCTATATTAATTCCAACATGTACTGCTGCAATTTGACTATCTTTTTTAATAGTAATAAGTTTAATTCCATTACTTAATTCTGTTTGTCTAGTATTAAAATTTTCTTTAATCATCATATTCTCCTTTAACCTAAAACTGTGTCATTATAACTTTTCAAATAATTCTAACAGTAAAAAATATATACAATAAACTATATCATACTTTTTATCCTTTTATACTATTTTATTATGGAATATTCCTTTAATTTATATTTGCGTCTTCTTTGGTACAAGCCCCTATATAATGTAAAATAATTCAAAGAACATTATAGTGCCGCTACCCTTTTTTATAAAAATCGTTGCTTTAGTAAGCTAGAGATGTAATAATATAAATTTATTTGACTAATGCTAAAATATATAGTAGAATTAAAGTTCGGTCGAATACTCATAGACAGTTCGTAACCATCCTGTCTGAAAACAAAACTACGGAGGCACAAAATGAATATTAAAATAAATGAAGGAACTACGTCTGTAAAAACAAGAAAAATAGTTTTTGCAGGAATGGTGGCTGCTATTTATGCAGCTTTAACTCTAAGCTTATCGTTTTTCAGCTTTGGAGTTATTCAATATCGTATTGCTGAAGGACTTACTATCTTACCTTACTTTGCATCCTTTTCAATTCCAGGGCTAGTAATAGGTTGTATAGTTTCTAATGTCATGAGTCCAGTAGGTATTATGGATATGATCTTCGGTTCCCTTGCAACGTTTATAGCCGCAATCTCAACTTACTATATTGGTAAAAGCAAACTTAAGTTTAAAAGAATACTTGCTCCATTACCGGCTGTAGTAGTTAATGCCGTTATTATTGGCATACTGTTAAAGCTTTTATACGTTAAAGACATGCCCCTTTTTATTTGTATTTTACAAGTTGGATGGGGACAATTAGTCTGCTGTTATGGAATTGGATTACCTCTTATTTATGTTATTGAAAAGAACCCAATTTTAAGGAATTTTTTGAAATAATTATTAAAAAGCAATATAGATTTGCTTTTTAGTTTAATATTCGCTATTTGCATATACTTATTAATATGAGATGTATTTGATACTTTATGAAAAGAAAGAGGAATTATAATGACTAAAAATGAAACTAAAAAAATGAACTTTGATGAACTAGGATTAAATGAATCCGTACTACACGCTATACAAGATTTGAAATTCGAACACCCATCTGACATCCAACAAAAAGCTATTCCGGTTGTATTAGACGGTTTTGATATTATAGGTCAGGCACAAACAGGAACTGGTAAAACATTAGCATTTGGTGCACCCATTTTAAGCAGAATGGAAAAGGGTAACGGAAAAATTCAAGCAATAATAATGTCTCCAACAAGAGAACTTGCTGTGCAAGTTTCTGAAGAACTTCAACGTATTGCAAAACATGAAAGAATTAAGATATTACCAATATATGGTGGTCAATCTATTGACAGACAAATTTCTGCTTTAAAAAGAGGAGTAGATATTGTTGTTGGAACTCCTGGAAGACTCCTTGACCATATTAGAAAAGGCACTTTAAAACTTGCTAATGCTAAGTTTCTTGTTTTAGATGAAGCTGACGAAATGTTAAACATGGGCTTTATAGAAGATATCGAAAGTATTATAAGTAACTTAAGTGAAGATAGACAGACTTTACTTTTCTCAGCTACTATGCCAAGGGCTATTAAAATATTGTCAAAAAAATATATG
>NZ_JBNMNU010000128.1:0-12595 GCF_051278035.1 Clostridium sp. | reverse complement strand
AGCTAAATAAGAATAGCATATTAAGCTTTTCATTGGCTGATACAGGATTTAGCGAAAATACAGAAAATATCGATTTAACTATTGAAGTTGAGGATAAAAATGGATTAGTTTCAGAGGTAGCTTTAAGTGAGGTTGGAGTTTTAAATCCTGCGATAAAGGTTAAATTCACCAAATGGTTATTTTTAGAGAACACATATGATAATGAAATAGAGATAGGGCTTCAAAGTTATAGAATACCACTCAAAAATTTTATGGAGAAAAATCCTAAAGTCAATCTTAGTAATATTGAATATATTAATTTTATATTTAACAAAACCACTGAGGGTGAAGTATTATTAGATGACATAGGTCTTAGTAAGTAAAAAAAAGATAGGGCGAACGGCTATAAAAGCCGGCTCTATCTTTTTCTGTTTTATTACACTTTATTTTTTAAGCTTTTCAATTCCAATTTTAACTCTTTTGATAGTCTCATCCTTACCTAAAATCTCAGCAAGCTCAAAAGCACCGCCTGGAGATGAAGCTTTACCAGATAGAGCTGTTCTTATTGGCCATAACATTTGACCATTTTTGACACCTAGTGTTTTAATAAATTCCATTATTGTAGTGTGCAATGAATCAAGTGACCAATCAGTTAGATTCTCTAATACTGGTAACAGACTTTCGAGATTTTCTAATGAATTTTCTGGTGTAGTTTTCATTTTTTTGTGCACATACAAATCAATATCATATTGCGGTAAATTCTCAATGAAGTCAATATGACTAGGAATTTCATTCAGGAACTCTATTCTTGTTTGAACAAGAGGGCTTATTTTCATAAGATCTATATTGTTGTTAGTTATTAAATCACCATAAAAAGGCATAGCCATCTTATGGAATACGTCTAATGGCAATTTCTTAATATATTCTCCATTCATCCATTTTAGCTTTACAGCATCAAAAACTGCTGGAGATTTACTCATGTTTTTATAATCAAAGGCTTTAACTAGTTCCTCTAGATTAAAAATTTCCTCGTTAGTTCCAGGATTCCATCCAAGTAGGGCGATGAAGTTAATTATTGTCTCCATCAAATATCCAGATTCAAGTAAATCCTCAAAGGATGAATGACCACTTCTCTTACTTAATTTTTGATGTTCTTCGTTTGTTATTAGTGGACAATGTACATAAATTGGTACTTCCCATCCAAAAGCCTGGTATAACCTATTATATTTTGGAGATGAGGATAAATATTCATTTCCACGAACAACATGAGTAATATCCATTAAATGGTCATCAATTACGTTTGCAAAATTATAAGTAGGGAGACCATCAGTTTTTATCAAAATCATATCATCTAGCTCTGAGTTATTTACTGAAATTGAACCATATATTGCGTCTTTAAATGATGTAAACCCTTCAGTAGGGTTATTTTGTCTTATAATATATGGTATTCCTTTAGATAAGTTTTCGGCTATTTCTTCTTTTGAAAGATTTGCGCAATGTTTATCATATCTAAAATTACCACTATTTCCTTCTACTTCAGACCTTAATACATCTAGTCTTTCTTTTGTGCAAAAACAGTAATAAGCTTCTCCACTGTCTATTAACTGTTTTGCATATTTGATATATATTTCACGCCTCTCGCTTTGTACATACGGGCCATAATCTCCACCAAGGTCAGGGCCTTCATCGTGCTTAAGGCCTGTAACTTTTAGAGTGTTATATATTATATCTACAGCACCTTCTACAAATCTTACTTGGTCTGTATCTTCTATTCTTAATAGGAAATCTCCATCTTCATGCTTAGCTATTAAGTAAGCATATAATGCAGTTCTCAGATTACCAACATGCATTCTTCCTGTTGGACTTGGCGCAAATCTTGTTCTTACTTTTTTAGTGCTCATTTTTTTCACTCCTATTGTTTAATTTTTGCTATGTGTTAAAGCATGAAATTATTTCATATACTGGTCAAAATCTACAATACAATAATACAATACTGTGCATTCTATGTCAAGATTATGCATAGTATTGTAGTAATAGGTGATTTTCTCTATAAATTAAAGGATTCGTCTAAAAACGTGTATTTAGGAAGACCATTTTCTATTACTATTTTAGGCTCGCCCATTATTAATGGCAAGGTGTAATCATAGGCTTCTCTTTTAACATTATTCCCTTCTGCGTTAATCCATTCAATAGGAAAGTATTTAATGTTATTAGCAACCTTTGAAGCTTCAAGTACAAAGGTTTCTGCGGTATAAGGCGCATTTGAAAGTCTTTTTATACCTATCATATTTCCGCTTAGTCCGTTAATTGAATAAGTAATAGCGGCCTTGCCTACTTCAAAAGCTTCATCAATATCTGTTTGGGATGCACAGTGCATAGAGCAACGTTGAATTGTAGAAAGTTCTAAAACCCTAACTTTTTCAGCAGTATTAGTGCTTAAAAGTGAATCCTTAAGAAATCCACAAACACCACCTAACTGAGTATGTCCAAATTTATCGTTAACTGTTACCATAGTTTCACCTAAGAATTTACCTTCTTTAGTTCTAATTCCCTCAGAAACAACTACGAAGACATGATTTTTCTCAGTAAGTTTTTTACGTACATCAGCCAAAAATTTTTCTGTATCAAAAGCTATTTCTGGTAGATAGATGAAATCTGCAGCAGGTTTACCGTTAATAGTTGCAATACAAGCACTAGCTGCAAGCCAACCCGTATCTCGACCCATAGTTTCAAGTATGAATACTCCTTTTGCAGGATATACTGAAGCGTCTAGGAAGTTTTCAAGAACTGATGTGGCGATTAACTTAGCTGCACTTCCAAATCCTGGAGTATGATCCATAATAGGCAGGTCGTTATCTATAGTTTTAGGAATTCCTATAAATTTTACATCTTTATTGTGTTTCTTTGCGTATATGCTGAATTTATGAACGGTATCTTGTGAATCATTACCACCTATATAGAAGAAGGTTTTAATTTGGTATTCTTCTAATATTTCAAAAAGTCTTATGTACTCCTCAGGGTTTTCTTCATGTGATTTTAACTTATATCTGCAAGAGCCAAGACCTGAGGAGGGGGTGTACTTTAACCCGCGAGTTTCATCATGGGCAATGCTTGATAGATTTACGATATGTTTGTCTAAAATACCTTGTATTCCATTTATGCCAGCATAAACGTTATCATAATAGTTAAAACTATTATTTGTTTCTAGAACTCCCATAGCACTAGCATTTATTACAGAAGTTGGACCTCCTGATTGCGCTACTATACAATTTTTCATATATAAATTTCCCCTTTCATAGGACATCAGTTGTGATTACAATCTATAGTAATTATAATATATAAGTTTAAGTTACTCAAGGTAGAATGAAACTTTTAAGCCATTTAAGTACATTAAGATAATGAAAATGATTTTTTAATTACGAAAGTTTAGAAAAAATAGATCATTTGTAAATAAACTGGTAAAAATCAAAATGTTCCAAAAAAATTCAGAGACTAATTTGGTTATTAATGATAAAATATATATATAATATTTCAAACATTCTGTAGAGTCTTTGTTTTATTAAATCAGGAGGGATACAATGGCAATTCATTCAGGTAACCATGGGAAAAAAATGAAAAACAACATAATACTAAAAGAAGTCAATATCAGGGGAAATTTATGTGGAGAATTCGCAGAGTACACTATCGACCATGTTTATGAAAATACAGGATCAAATGATGTAGAAGCAGTTTATACCTTCCCAATTCCTGAAAGAGCAGTTATATCAGGATTTGAAGCAGTACTTGGTGGGAGGACTATAAAAGGATTAATACAGGATAAAGAAGAAGCAAGTAAAATATACGAGAACTTTAAGGATAGAGATAATCCCACTATTCTTTTAGAGGAATATAATGATAATATATTCAGGATAGTTATTGGAAAAATAATTCCTAATGAAGTTGTAAAAATAAAAGTGTCGTATTTAGAAGAACTTACCTATGAAAATAGTAATTTAAAATTAATTATTCCAACAATAGTTACTCCAATAAATCTTTCTAGAGATGAGGCATTAATTTCTGGTGAAGATCATAAAACAGGTAAAACTTATAATTATAAGTTTACTTTAAGGCTACTTATAGAATCTTTAACAAAATTAGAATTTAAGTGTTCATCTCATAAACTAAAGGTTGAGTATGAAGAGAACAATCTTTATAAAGTAACTTTAGATGGGAAAAACCAAAAAATGAATAAAGATTTAGAAATAATATTAGAAGAACAAGAAAAATTAGAAACTACAGGAATGATATATGATTATCCAAGAGAAGATAAAGGGATTTTATACTTAAGATTTATACCAGAAATTGAAATAGAGCAAGAAGTATCTGGATCAAACTATATATTCCTTCTAGATTTATCTGAGTCAATGGGCGAAAATAAATTAATCGAAGGTAAAAATGCGCTCCAGTTATGTTTAAGAAATTTAACACTTGGTGATACATTTAATATTGCAGCTTTTGGAGATAAGCTGCACCACTTTTCCAAAGAGTTAAAGGTTAATTTTAACGAAGAAAATCTAAGTAATGCTAGCAAGTGGATTCAAGAGCTTGTTGCAGAAAAAGATGCAGTTATATTTGATGCAATAAAGTATGCGCTACTAGAAAAAAGTGAAAGTGAAGAAAATATAATATTCCTGTTTACAGATGACTTGGTCCAAAATGAAAAAGAAATATTAGATTTTGTAGAAGTGAATATCAAAGAAAGTAGAATATTTCCTTTTGGAATAGATACTTCAGTAAATAGTTATTTCATAAATAAGTTAGCTCAGATTACCTATGGCGTAGCGGAAGTTATTTATCCTGGTGAGCGAATTGAAGACACGGTTCTTAAACAATTTAATAGAATTAAAAACCCTCAAATCACTGACATTGAAATAGATTGGGGTAAAATGAAAGTAGAAACAACGTTCCCAAGAACTATTAACTATATGTATGATAAAGAACCATTTTCGATTTTTGCTAAAATTATTGGAGAAGTCGATGGTGTTGTAACATTAAGGGGGAAAGTTGGAAAAAATAGAATTCAAAGAAGAATTATGTTGAATGACTTAGAACTCGAAGAAAATGTTAATTTAATAGAAAAAGTATGGTACAAAAAAAGAATAGAATCTCTTCAACATAGAGTTAAGTATGAGCGAGGAGAACTGCAACAAGCAATGAATGATAAAATTATTGAAATTTCTAAAAGTGTGGGTATAATTTGCAAGGAAACTTCTTTTATTCTTTACGAAGAAATGGAAGACCCAATACTGGGGATAAGAATAAGGGAGATATTCCCTGTTAAAACCACGAAAAGCTTAGAGCTCTCTTATGATAAATTAGATGATGATTCTGAATCTACATCATTCTATTATAAAGATTTATCACAGTTAAAAGATAATAATGAGAAATATAATAATTTTCAAAAGAGTGAAATGTTAAGAGTTTTAGCGTCTAATCAATTAGCTAGTGGAGCATTTGGTGTAAATGTTGAAAGTGGTATAGAAAGCAATATGAAATATACTATTAAAGCAATGTTAGCATTTATAATAGGTAATCATGACGTTAAGCTGTATACTAATCAATTAAATAAATCACTAGAGTTTTTAACAAAAACTCTAGCAAATTGTGAGTTAAATTTAAGTAAGGAAGTATATACACAATTATTACTAGTTTTAAAATTATCTATTAAAAGGAATATAGTATTATCTTCATCTAAAGTAGTTGTAGAGAAGAAAATTCATAAATTAGAAGAGAAATTTGAATTAAAAGATGTTGATTTAATGAAAATTCAAAATGAATTTCTTAATGAGTTAAAGGAAAGTTCAAATGAATCAAAAGATACACTTAATTTTATAATTAATACCACTATTTTAAAAACTGTTTAAGTTTAGTACGAAGATCCTATATGCTATGCATGTGGGGTTTTTGCATTATTTGAAATGCATGGTATATTATAATTATACGTTAAAGAAGAAAATAAGGAGTAAGTATTATGACAGTAGAGCATATTAGAGATTTAAAATATGACCAAGAGGAAATAGCTCGAAAAAGGGAGGATATAAGAAATAAATTCATTATTAAATCTGAAAACGTGAGTAGTGGAAAGCTACAATGCATGTCAAAAGAGGACCTTAAAATCTTATTCTATTTGTATGATGAAGAATTTTTTAGCGGTTACTTTAATAGAGAATTTAAAGGAAGTTTAACATTTTCACTGTCAACTAGGATGACCTCTGCGGCAGGAAAAACAATATATAGTAGAAGGATAAAACAATTACAGGAAGATGAAGAAAATTATGAAATTAGAATGGGCATAAAATTCTTTTTCGAGTACTATAAGGTGGAAAGAGAAAAAAAAGTATCTGGGATAAATACTAAAGACTCTTTAGAAGCATTCCAAATAGTCTTTGAACATGAACTATGCCACTTATTGGAACTACATATTTATAAAGAATCTA
The DNA here is from genome assembly GCF_051278035.1 of Clostridium sp. Lineage (GTDB taxonomy): Bacteria > Bacillota > Clostridia > Clostridiales > Clostridiaceae > Clostridium_AD. The sequence goes on along the minus strand of NZ_JBNMNU010000128.1, from coordinate 6,140 downwards.
GTTGTAAAAAGCTTAGATTTAAAACTATGGTTTATAAAATATTTGCTCAAACAGAGGTTAATCATCAGCTTCCAAGTCAAAAGGAAATAATATCAGAAGAGTATGGGCTAAGAATAGGACAAAAGGTGAGTTTTTTAAGTGAAGGTAAAAGATATAATGGATTTATTCATAAAATAAATAAAAGAGCAACAGTTATGGTTTTGGATAAAAAAGGTACTTATAGAGATTCATACTCAAATAAATATTCTAAATGGTACGTTAATTTTGTGAATTTAATATGAGAGTATAGAGCATATGAAAAAAAAATCATATATGAAAAAAACACCATATATTAATAAAATATATGATATAATTCTAGTAACATATTTTACAAAGGATGGTGACAAATATGAAGAAAATTCTTTCAGCAATATTATGTAGTGTTTTAATCTTTACACTTTCAGGTTGTGATAGATCTGGGGTGAAAAATGACAATGATTCAAAAACTGATATCAAAGAAACGATTAAAGATGAGGAAATAAAAACTAAAGAAGTTGTATTATATTTTAGCAATGATCAAGCTATGTACTTAGTGGGACAAAAAAGAAATATAGAAGAGCATACAGCTAAGGCTATAATATTGGAACTTATAAAAGGACCAAGTCGACTTGAAGAAGAAGCAGAATTGAATGAAACCTTGCCATCTAACTTAGAATTATTAGACGTGCAGGTTAAAGAAGGAATAGCTAATGTTGACCTTAGTGGTGACACAGTCCAAGATATATCAGCTGGATCCGCAGGAGAGGGCATGGCATTGTATTCAATCATAAATACTTTGATTTTAGATGATAACCTAGATATAACAAAGGTTCAATTTCTTGTTGATGGGAAAAAAGTAGACGCTATTAAGGGTCACTATGATGTGAGTGTACCTATAAGTGAAGATGAAGACATGATAAAAAAATAATATTTAACACAAAACAATAAGCAAAAATAAAAGGGCAAGTTATTATTAACAACTTGCCCTTTTAACCTAGGATTTTTTAGACAACTCAAAGCAATCTACGCTACAACATATATACATACCTACACACCCAAATCCAATCTTCCGACAACATAAGAGCATTACAGCACCCATATACATCTTTACTTGACAATATAGAACACCTTGGGAGCCACAAATAATCTCTCGACCAAGAATAACCCCTAGTTATATGTTAATAAACCTGCGGCAACCTATACCATCTTAGCTCGATTATTACACATCCGGGAAAACCATATATATACAGTTGGGCATATATACAGCTGTTAAGAACCCATAATAATCTTCCCTCCGGCATATAAAAAACCCTTTCGGATATCGTATACACCTTTGGCCGAATGCTCAAACACTATCTCCAGTATAGGAGCACTCTTGGCTCAACCACTTTAAATCATCATTAATGTTATTATATGCTTTTTTAAAATTAATATACTAAGATAAATTTGGAAAATATTAATTTTGGGTAAAAATATCTTTTATAGAGGCTACCACAAAATCAACATCTTTTTCAGAAATCCAATTGTGAGTGACAAAACGCATTAAACCATCTTCTTCACCATTAATTTTAATACCTTTACTATAAAGCTGCTGTACTAATTTATCGCTGCTAAATCCAGTTTCCTTCATATCAAAGAAAACCATATTAATGTGAATATCCTCCATATATACTACTATGCCAGGGATTTTTGATAGTTCCGATCCTAATAGTATAGCGTTTTTATGGTCGATTTTAAGCTGTGGAATCATTTCCTTTAGGGCTACTAGTCCTGCGGCAGCCAAAATACCACACTGCCTTAAACCTCCACCTAATAGTTTTCTTTTTTTTCTTGCTTTATCAATAAAGCTTTTATCTCCGCAAAGCATAGAACCTATAGGTGCACAAAGAGCTTTAGACATACAAAACATAACAGAGTCACAGTATTTAGTAATCTCTTTTGCGTCTACATCAAGGTAGGCAGCGGCATTAAATAGCCTAGCTCCATCAAGATGAACTGGTACTTCATGATTTTTTGCTATGCTATAAATTTTCTCCATTGTATTTAGGGGTATTACCCTTCCAACGGAATGAGCATTTTCTAAACATATAAGACCAGTGCTTGGATAATGAATATCTTCCTCTTCTTTTCTGATTTTAGCTTCGATTTTATTAGGGTCAAGTTCTCCATTGTTACTTGCAATAGTTCTAAGCTGAACGCCTGCAATTATTGATGAGGCACCAACCTCATGAATTACTATGTGGCAGTCATCGGCAAGAATGACTTCATTACCGTGATTGCAATGTGTAAAGAGTGCTAGCTGATTTCCAAAAGTACCACTTGGTACAAATAGTGCAGCTTCTTTAGAAACAAGTTTAGCCGCGTATTCTTCAAGAGCTATTGCAGTTGGATCATCCCCGTAAACATCATCTCCAACTTCAGCAGTAAACATGGCTTGTCTCATATTCTGGGTGGGTTCAGTTACAGTATCACTTCTTAAATCGATAAATTTCATTGGTTTCCCCTCCTATTAATCACTATAGATACTATTATAGCTTAAATCTTTCAATGTTCCTAATATATAGTTTTGCTTTTTTATGTTAAAATATTTATATTATGTAACATAAAATATAGGTGGTGAAAAGTAATGAGTAGAGTGTTTAGATTTATTCATGCAGCAGATGTTCATTTGGGATCCTATCTTAATATAAATGGCAACCCTTCAAAAGAAGTTCAAGACTTGTGTAAAGTAGCGGTATATAATGGGTTTGAAGCGATATGTAGTAAAGCTATTTCGTATAAAGTAGATTTTATCTTACTTTGTGGAGACCTTTATGATAGTTATTTAAGGTCTGTAAGAGGTAATAGATTTTTTATTAAAGAGTGTTTAAAGCTAAGTGAAAAAAATATAAGTGTATATGTTATCTATGGCAATCACGATGCTACAAACGAAAAATGTGAATTGTTTGATATGCCTTCAAATGTTCATATATTAAGTGCTGATAAAGCTTCGAGCTTTGAAGTTTTTAAAGAAGGGGAAGTTATTGCAAAGATTATTGGGAAATCCTATAAGCATCGTTCCGAAAGAGAAAAGGTATATGAAAACTATTTGCTGGATGATGATGTCTTTAATATTGCAATGCTACATACCGCTTTAGAAAAGGATAATAAAAATTACATTCCTTGTACTCTAGAAGAGCTTAAAGGTGTACCTAATATAGATTATTGGGCCCTTGGACATATTCATAAAACTGCTATTTTAAATGCTATAAAACCTATAATAGCTTTTCCTGGAATTCCTCAAGGACGTGACATGGGAGAACAGGGGATAGGGGGAGTTTTTTTAATTGAGGCATTTGAGAAAGAAGTTATAAATATGGAGTTTTTGCCTATATCAACGGTTATATACAAAAGGTTAGAAATAATAATAGGTGAAGCAGATAAAATAGAGAATTATAGTGATCTACTTAAATTAATTTTAGAGAAAACTATAGACTTAACATATGATAATCCAGAAATATTGTGTGAATTTAGCTATTCAAAGGAAGAACTACTTAAAGAATTTAAAGGACATATTGTAAGCCTCGTAATAAGAGGAAGAACGGATTTGCATAAAGAAATAACCCGTATGAAAGAAGAAGATTATGAGCAGTTTATAGAAAACATAAACGAAGAACTGGATCATTCTAGATATTTTATGTGGATCGATTCTATAATGTTTAGGACAGAGCCGCTTATGCAGGATTTTGAAAGTCTTAAAGTACAAAATTCTATTTTTAAGGATTTAGAAGAGGTAATTAGTTTATACAAAGAGGACAGTGCGTATAGGAATGAACTTGTGAACAACTGGGGAGCAATTTGGAAAAAGCAAATTCATACGGAAAATGTAGAAGAGGAAAAATTTGATATTAATGAAGAAATTATTGAAGATATTATATTGCAAGCTAAAGAATTAGTTATTGAGGAGTTAGTGTCAGCTTTAGAAATAACTTAGGGGGTTAAATTTTGAAAATAACAGGGCTAGATATTAGAGATTTTGGTATATTTCAAGGTGAAAAATTGGAAGACCTAGGTAGTGGAATAGTGGTCATTGGTGGAGCAAATAGGTCTGGTAAAACAAGCCTTATGCAGGTGCTTAGAAATATGCCCTACGGAATTTCTCAAAACAGTAATATACCGCCTCCTAAATTTGAGTATGATGTGCGATGTGGTTTTAAAACAGATCAAGGAGAAGATGTAAATGTACTTCTAAAAGGATTTAGTAACCCAAAGATAGTTTATAGTGGTGAGGATGGTAATAAATTTAGTAAAGGCTTATATAACATAGATAATGGAACTTATAATGAGCTGTTTACAATAAGTCTTGATGAGCTTAATAAGAGTTCAGGAGAAAAAGGGACTAATTTACAATATATATTATTAGGCGCGGGTTTTAAGCATATTGTAAAAATACCTGAGGTTGCTAAAAGATTAAGAGAAAAAGCTAACGTAATTGGTGGAACTCGAGGGAATCCATCTACTAAAATGTTTAAGCCCTTCGTTCAAAACATTATAAATGGAGTAGAGGGAAGGAAAAAATCAATGGCCCTTTTAGACACTTTTGTTCAAAAGAAAAACACTTTAGAACAACTTGAAAGCAATATTGTTTTGAAACAAATTAAGCTTCAAACTAGTAATAATAATATAACTAAATTAGATTTCCTAAAGAATAACTATGAGCTTAACCATAATGTAAAAAATCTAGAGACGCAGCTAGCCACTAAAGATTTTAGTGATTATGATAAGGAATATAATATAGAAAAAGCTAAGGATTTAAAAGGTCAATATAACAGTGAACTCGAACAATATAGCGTGGACAAAGAGGAATTTAAAAGGGAAGTTTCTAAAAATGATATTAGAAAAGAGTGTTTGATCCAAAATAAGGTGCCTATTAATAGTTTTTATAATGGTATATCAGGCCTTAGAGAAATGACTAAGAATCTGCTCTTAGTACAAAATGAATTTAATGAAAGAACACAAGCATTGATGAGTAAAATTAAAAAAGCTAACGATAATTGGACTAGTTTTACAGACGTTTTAGATATAAATTGTGATGAGGTACAGCAAGGCATTTTATTACAAAACATTGAAGGTTTTAGAAAAGCTGAAAGTGAAAGAATAGCTTGTAATAGAAGAATTCAGGAACTTAAAATTCAAGGAGAGCTTATAGAAAAACAAAGCGTGTCTTATGACTTCGCTGCATCATTAAAAAAGTATTTTTATTTTACGCTTATAATTATGATATTAGGCTTTGGATTATATTTTGTGGATAAGATATTAGGAGTTTCAGTGATTATAATGGGAGCTATATGTGCATCGGTATATATTTTTATACAGTATTCTAGTAGTAAACAAATTACAAATAGAAATAAGGAAACTAAGGCGCAAATGGATAGTAGGTCGGTTAGTTTTAGTGAAGCCTCAGTTCAGCTTAAAGAAATAGATGCAAAATTTAAAGAACTAGAAAATATAATGGACGAGTATAGAGATATTTTAAAGCTGGATGGAAGAGCTTCAGAAGAGGGTATAAAAGATTATTTTAAAACAGCTGCCTATCTAAAGGATGAAATATATAGTTATAATACGCTAAAGAATAAAATAAATAGCCAGTTTAGTGCTCTACGTGAATTACTGTGTAGTATTAATAAAGTGATTGATGCATTATTCGTTAATAATACTGTTAATTCAGAATGGATAAGCCTTCACAATATTCAAAATGTAAGTGAGGATATAGTAGTAAAAGTAGAATTAATGTATAAGTATTTGATATTAGGTGAAAAAACTGAAAATAGCTTTTCAAAACTTAATATTATACAAAAACAGATATTAAAGTTTCTAGAAAAAGAAAGCACTATAGAAAACAATTCAGAGGATATAAATTTAGAAGTAGATAGTTATATTGTTCAGGGTGAAAAGTATATAAAATATAAAAATCTTCAGATAGAATTAAAAATAAATCAGGAAAAGTTATTACAAGGATTAAGGGGTCAGCGTATCAGAAATATATTACAAGAAGCGACAGATGACCATAAGGAATCTGAGGATGAAAATATAGGTCTATTAAAAATCATCCAAGATCTATATTATCAGTATCAAAGTTTTGA
>NZ_JBNMNU010000127.1:0-12628 GCF_051278035.1 Clostridium sp. | reverse complement strand
TGCTTGGATACCAGTAGTAGCTCCAATTTGTGGCGGCATCGTTGGTGCGCTAGCAGTAGTTGGTCTCTTTGGTTAAATTACAATTTAAATTATATTAATAATAAAATACTTTAATAAAATAAAAACATCCAATATGCATTATGAAATTGGGTGTTTTTGTTATAAATTAATTGATTTACATATAATGTTGATAAGGAGAGAGGTATAATTATGGAAAAAGTTAAAAAGAAGGTATTTTGTGTATCCTCAATAGTTTTTATCTTGTTGAATTTAATTTTATATTTTACTGAATTAGGAAGAATTACGACATTTTCAATAACTTGTGTGATAGACATAATAATAATTTTTAGTGTATTAAATTCTATAAAAGTTAAAAAGACTACTTCAATTGAAACAAAAAAAACTGATAATATTAATGAAGAATTATTTGCATTGTTAGAAACCATGGATTTTGACATTAAGCGTCTAACCTGGCATTCAGAAGAAAATGTAACTGTATTTAACCAAATAGTGAAACAATCGAGTAAAGTGGTAGAACTTAGTGAAGAAAATGTAGCAAGTACCGAAGAGATAAGTGCAGGAATAAATGAGTTCACTGAGGTTTCGGATAAACTCAAAAAAAATATTGTTATGATTGAGGAGAGTTCCACTAAATCAATTGAAATGCTAAGTGAAAACAGAAATACTATTAGTGGTATATCGTCTCTTATTATGGATTTAACAGATAGAATTAAACTTACATCAAGTATAAATTCAGATTTAAATACTTCTTCTAAGGATATTAGAAAATTCGTTGATAACATAAAAAAAATTTCATCTCAAACTAATTTACTTGCACTAAATGCAAGCATAGAGGCTGCAAGAGCAGGAGAAGCAGGAAAGGGTTTCTCTGTAGTAGCAAATGAAATAAGAAGGCTTTCTGAGAGTACTAATGAATTTGTAATGGAAATCGAACAAATTGTTGGCCAAATATTAAGTGAAGTTGAAAGCTCTAACAATGCAATTGATACATGTGTTGTAAGGAGTAATGATATTGAAATTTCAGCTAAAAAATCAGAAAATGTAATTGTAGAAATTCAAAATGTACTAATTAGTTTGAATACTTCAATTAACGAGATAAAGGAAATATCAACTACTCAAGTTACTACCTCACATGAAATCGATCAGGCAATATCAAATGTGGCATATGCAGTGGAGAGTACCCATCAAGTAACCTATGAAACTATTAGTACAATAACTGCTCAAAAGGATAAGAATGTTGAACTTTTAAATTATTGTACTAAACTTTCAGATATGGCCAGTGGGGTTCAAAAGTTAACAGCAAAAAATAAAAACGAAGATGAAATTATATTTGGAATAAATCCATTTACATCACCTGAAGATATAAAAAACATGTATATTCCAATATTAAACAGTATATTTAATAAAATAGGTTACAAAGTGAGAACTATTATAGTAAAGGATTATGAAGCATTAAGCTTAGGTATACAGGAAGAGACCATTGATGTTGCTTGGTTCTCACCTTTTGCATATGTTAAGGCACATGAAAAACTTGGGATAGTGCCACTTGTTTCACCTAAAGTTAATGGCAAAGTTTCTTATAATGGGTACATAATAACTAGAAAAGATAGTGGGATTAATAGCTTAGCTGATTTAAAAGGGAAAAGCTTTGGTTATGTTGATGAAAAAAGTGCATCTGGATATCTTTATGCAAGAAATATTATTAAAACTGAAGGTATGAATCCTGATAAAATATTTAGTAGAACATCTTTTATGGGTAGTCATGATAATGTAATAAAAGCTATATTATTAAAGGAATTGGATGCTGGCGCAACTTATAATGAAGCTATGGAAAATGCGTCTAATCATGGAGTTGATATATCACAGTTTAGGATACTTGCAAAAACACAAGATATACCAAAGGATGCCATTGCAACAAGTAAAAAACTATCAAAAGAGTTCTGTGAGAATTTAAAGAAGTCGTTTATTGAATATGTTGCTACTACCAATATAAAATCACCTATAGAAGGATTTGTTGAAAGTAATGATGAAAAGTATAATGTCATCAGAGATGTTTTAAAAAAATAGACTACTTTCCAATTTACTCTATACAAAGTAATGTTTTTATAAATAAACACCAATTCATTGTTCCTATCCTATAGAGAAAGCCTACATCATGGCTTTCTCTATAAAACAAGCTTTTTAATATTATATAAAGATTTTAAAACTAAAAAGTTTTGAGGAAAGAATCTTCCTATCGTCCAATAGCTAACACCACTAAGGTTAAGCTCATTTACTAATTTCAGTTTCGCTCTGATACTTCTTGCATCCTCAAACCAAGCTACACGCTGCTTACCATTATCACCATAATAATTAAAGTAAGGAGATTGTGCTACCACGTCATATTTTATTTCTGCCCCCTCTCTTGCCGCAATATTAACTGCACCTACATTAGAAATTACTGTTGCCCTTGTCCCACGCTGGTAAGGCAGTGTCCAAACATAGCCATAGTTGGGTATGCCCATTAATATTTTATTACTAGGTATGGCAGTTACAGCATAATCTAAAACTCTTGTAACAGCATTAAGTGGTGCCACCGCCATAGGAGGCCCAGAGGTATATCCCCATTCATAGGTTATCAATATAACATGGGACGCTAATTTACCATGAACAGAGTAATCATGAGCCTCATACAACAATCCCTTTTGTTCATCCGATAGCTTAGGAGCTAATGCTGTAGTTACAGAAAATCCTAAGGGACTTAGCTTTTCTACTGCCTTTTTAAGGAAGTTATTATATAATTGTCTATCATCAGGATATACATACTCAAAATCAATGTCTAAACCATAATATTTTTTTGCTCTCAAGGTTTGTAAAACATTATTAAGCAATGTGTCCGAAAGCTGTGCACTCGCTAAAATTGTATGTGCTAGATCACTATTAAATCCTCCACCTGGCACCAGATTTGTAATCACTAAAATTGGTGCTACCTTTGCCTGCCTTGCTGCTTCAATAATAGGAGCATCATTAATAGATATTAGAGTTCCATCTTCTTTTACTTGGTGACTAAATATGCTAATGTATGTTAGATACGGCAACGTCTTTTGCAAAACCTCCTTTGTTATATTAGTGAAGGCATATCCGTTTACCTCTATAGTTCCAATCTTTCTAGTGCTTGTAGGAATATTCAGTATCTGCCCTGGATATATTAATGAAATATTTGCTATGTTAGAATTTGCAGCATTAAGTTCACTAAGTGTTAAACCATAAGTAACAGCAATTGTATAAAAAGTCTGCCCTGAGGCAACTATATGTTTTCTAACTCCTCCTAGAATTACTAAAGTCTGTCCTACTATCAACCTATCTGGATCCGCAAGTTCATTATCTACAGCAATTTTATTAAAAGAAACATTATATAAACGAGAAATTGAATAAAGAGATTCTCCTGATTTTACAACATGGATAATCAAATGGTTTTCACAACCTTTTTTTCTTACTTTAGTTTAGTATATGATTGCCAATTGAAATATGACACGTGTATGGGGTCAGACCCTTGTAAAAAGCTGGAATATATTCTGTTTTAATTATTTAAGTATCCTCAAAAATAGGTATTTTAGCTTTAAGTGCATAACAAAGAACATAACAACAGTTAACTTCATAATATATATAATGTATTTATATTATGGAGGGAATGCTTTGAGCAAATTCAATACGGAAATGTTACACGTAAATTTTGGAATTGGAACAGGTGAAACAAAACCAATTATTCCTAGAAAATATACCCTTACTCATTCAGACGTTACCGGAGAATTATTTTTAACTATTGCAGCAAAGTATGATTATGATAAAATCACTGACATGAGGGATGAAGTACTGGCCGAATGGATCATGGTTAATAGTGGGTATGCACTGATGGTTATTGTTATGGTAGATAAAGAAAAGAACCCAATAATGTCAGCGGTACGTAATAACATTTTCACAAAAGAATTACCGCTGGCATTGCAGGCGCTTAGATATGGAGATAGAGAATTTTTCAGAGAAAATCCCTCTTTAGATAAAGCTCCTATTTACGTGAAATTCAATTCTGTTTTTCCTATGTTTAATCGTTTAGAACTATGGGGAACGCCTTCCGATTACAAATAAAAATTCTTAATGAATTTCATTATTACTGGATATGTGAAGAACCCTCCAACTAACGAAAAATATGGTTAATTGTTTTAGAGTCAATCTAAAGCATTTAACCATCCCTTTGTTATTTCCATCCTTTTACTTCTTAATAGGAATCCAAACCTCCGATTAAATTGCTGTTTTTTTGTTCCATAAAATTCATTCTCCTCTCCTAATCTTCTCCAGAATTTCTCTAATCTTTGCTATTTCTTCATATTGAGTTCTTAGAATCACATGTTCACTAATAATAGGAAATCCCATGCTTATATCTTCTCTTCTATATTGCATATCACTTTCAACTTCCCTCTTACCAGAAGTATGTACCGAATAAGATTTAGTGTAGCTTATTACATCTTCTACATTACTTGAATTTATGCCACTTCCTATGAGAATTTCTATCTTGTGTTCTGATTTTTCCACCAGTTCTTTTAAAAGCTCTCTACCCTGCGTGCAGTTGTTTTTCTGGCCTGAGGTTAGAATAGAATTGATTCCCAACTTCTTTGCTGCCTCTAGTGTATCAAAAGGATCTCTGCATACATCAAAAGCCCTATGAAGAGTTACATGCATTCCTTCTGCCTCTGCTATAAGCTCTTTCATACCATCTATATTAAGTGTTCCATCTGGTTTTAACATCCCAATAACTACACCACTTGCACCAGCTTTTTTAAACATTTTTATATCTCTTTTCATTATTTCGAATTCGTTTTCGGTATAATGAAAATCACCATATCTAGGTCTAATTAAAACATTCATTTTTAAGCTTATTTTTTCTTTTAATATTTTGAATAAGTTTATATTAGGTGTGGTACCCCCAATAATTAGATTACCGCAAACTTCCAGGCGGTTTGCTCCACCTTTTACCGCTTCCATAGCTGATTCTACAGAATCTACACAAACTTCTAAAATAAATGACATAATATTCTACTCCTTTTCTACAAATAAGTGATACATAGATGTTACACCTTCTCCTACATATCTTACTGGTAAATTTTTTTTATACAATCTTCAATCCAGCATATATAGGCTTTTTCTCTCATAATTGCACCATTTAAAACCATATAATCACCAAACTTAGGAGAAGATACTTTAGAAATATCTTTTTTCTTTAAATGCTCTTCCATAGTATTTTCTAGATATTCTAACCTTTCCGAATGTTTAGTTAATGCACTTTGAAACTGCATTAATAAGGCGTCATTAGGTATTTCATCACAAAAATATGCTTTAAGCCTAAAAATATCTTTAGGCGTGTGTTCTAAAGGTTCGTCTTTTACAAGCCATTTTTGCAAAGAATTCTTTCCTTTTTCTGTTATGGTATATAATTTTTTTTCTAGTTTTTCCCCTTGGATAATTATTTCGTATGAAACTAGACATTCGTCAGTTAGTTTCTTTAATTCAATATAAATTTGACTATGGTTAGTATACCAAAAATCTACTAATCCGCTATTAAATTCTTTCATCATATCATAGCCAGTTAATGGCTTTCTATTAATCAATCCTAAAATCGCATATTTTAATGTTCTCATATAACAGCACCTCATTCTTTTTAATATTATTTTATCATAATTAAATGAAAAGTAAAACACAGCATGAATAATAAACATGTTAGTATTGACATGTTTATTATAAAAGAACATACTATTATTAATGGCATTGTAGATGCTATCCTAAAATACACAATTATATAATAATTAAAATATTGTTTATCATTTAAATTTGGGAGGGTATATATGAATAAGTATAAAAAGTTGTTTGAACCAATTAAAATTGGAAAATGCGAACTAAAAAACCGTTTTGCATTAGCACCAATGGGACCACTGGGACTAGCTGACAGTGAAGGTGGATTTAATCAAAGAGGAATTGATTATTATACGGAGAGAGCAAAGGGTGGTACAGGGCTAATTATTACTGGAGTTACTTTTGTTGATAATGAGGTCGAAGAACATGGTATGCCGAATTGTCCATGCTCTACATATAATCCAGTTCAATTTGTTAGAACAGGAAAAGAAATGACTGAAAGAATACATGCATATAATGCAAAGGTGTTTCTACAACTGTCAGGAGGATTTGGTAGAGTTACTATTCCTACTAATCTTGGAGAATTTCCACCAATTGCACCATCACCAATTCAGCACAGATGGCTTGATAAAACTTGCCGTGAAATTACAATAGATGAGATTAAATATATAGTTAAGAAATTTGGAGATGGAGCATATAATGCACAGAGAGCTGGTTTTGATGGAGTAGAAATTCACGCTGTTCATGAAGGCTATCTTATAGATCAATTTGCTATGTCATTATTTAATCATAGAACTGATGAGTATGGTGGAAGCTTAGATAATAGACTTCGTTTTGCTCGTGAAATAGTTGAAGAAATTAAAAAAAGATGTGGAGAAGATTTTCCTGTAGTTCTTAGATATTCGCCAAAGAGTTTTATTAAAGGCCTCAGAGATGGAGCACTTGCAGGGGAAGTATTTAATGAAAAAGGTAGAGACCTTGAAGAAGGAATTGAAGCTGCAAAACTACTTGTATCCTATGGATATGATTCATTAGACACAGATGTCGGATCTTACGATTCATGGTGGTGGAGTCATCCCCCAATGTATCAAGATAAGGGATTATATAGACCATATGCTAAATTAATGAAAGAAACTGTAGATGTACCTGTTATGTGTGCGGGAAGAATGGACAACCCAGATATGGCCTTGGAGGCTATTGAAAACTGAACATGCGATATTATAAGTCTTGGGAGACCACTTCTTGCAGATCCTGATTACGTAAATAAATTAAGAAGTAATAATTGTGAATCAATTAGGCCATGCATATCATGCCAAGAAGGATGTATGGGACGCATAGCATTATTCAATGCTTAACTGTGCTGTAAATCCTCAGGCTTGTAAGGAAAAAGATAATGCACTTCTACCAATATTAACGAAGAAAAAAATTTTAATAGTTGGTGGCGGAGTAGCAGGATGTGAAGCAGCAAGAGTTTTAAAACTTAGAGGCCACGAACCCGTTATTTATGAAAAAAATGATAGATTAGGCGGAAATCTTATACCTGGAGGAGCACCAGACTTTAAAGAAGACGATATTGCTTTAGCTAATTGGTATGAGCACACATTAAAAGAATTAGAGGTTCAAGTTAATTTAAATAGTGAAGTTACAAAAGGACAAATTTTAAATGCTAATTTCCATAGTGTAATAATTGCCACTGGTTCTACTCCAAAAGTATTTCCACTTGGAGATGACGAAAAAGTATTTACTGCAGTAGATATTTTACTTGAAAAGAAAGACTGCAAGTGTGCGACAGTTATAGTTGGTGGAGGATTAGTTGGATGTGAGCTTGCACTTCATCTTGCTAAAAAAGGTAACTATAGTAGAAGCCTTAGACAAAATACTTGCATTAAATGGACCACTCTGTTCCGCAAATAGTGAAATGCTTGAGAGATTAATTCCATTTAATAATATTGATGTAAAAACAAATTCAAAAGTTAATGCATATAAAAATGGAATTCTTGAAATGGAAACGGAAAATGGAATAGACAAACTAAAATGTGATTCAGTAATACTTTCCGTAGGATATAAAGAAGAAAATTCACTATATAAAGAATTAGAATTTGAAGTTCCAGAAATTTATCTATTAGGAGATGCACGAAAGATTTCTAATATTATGTATGGTATTTGGGATGCTTATGAAGTTGCAAATCATATATAATTAAAGGGTTTTTAATAGTTAAAAAAATGTAGCTTAGTGATTTAACTAAGCTACATTTTTTCATAAACTGGAAGTCTATGTTTGCTAATGAATACGCCCACACTCACACACAGAATTTAGTCTTTCTATCTTAAAATTTGATTCAGCCAATATTTCTGGCCAAATCTTAACCATTTGGTATACCGCTTTTTTCTTATCCTCTACTAATTTATCCCAATATATAAGTTCTGGATCAGTCTTTTTGGCATAATCTTTAGTTTCACCATATTTCCAACCTCCCTTTTTTTTAAGTTTATATATGCTCTTATATTGGTTTTCAGCTAAGATATTTAATTCATTAATTGTGAATTCCTTAAATACTGGTTTTTCTTTAACAGAAACAACCTCATAATCAATTTTAAGTAAAGCGTTAGGAATATTTCTAACTTGGATACGTCTCAAATTTTTAAACTCGTAACTTGTCTCCTGCCAAGGTATTATAACATCCTCATCCATATTGCTGCTTTTTTCATTATTTACTCTATACTTTTCATGAATATCTCTTGCAAGCTTTTCAATTTTTTCACTATAGAAAGCATCATGCATTAAATGGCGTAAAAATTGCTCTTCATCTACATGTAGTTTTAGCTGTTCTTTAGAAGGCAGATGAAATTGTTCCCATTTAGTAGCATTAGTTAACATACTCATCTCGAGTATCGCTTCCATAGATCTTGCTTCATGTTTATATCTTGGAATTTTAAGAAGTGCTCGTAATACGCCATTATCAATCTGAGTTTCTCCGTTATTGTATATAAGATGAGGTACTTTACGCTCGAGTAGTGAACGTAGCAGCATTGCCCTTCGTATTATAAACAACTGATCTCTTTTATTATTAGTTTGATTTGGTCCAAGCATATTTACATAGCCCCTTAACCTACTTATAAAGTCAGGTCCTTTTGCACTTTTAAATTCAAGTAAAAACTGTTTTTGTTCTTTTGAATCTTCAAGTTCTTCACCACGAAATCCTTTAAAAGTAGTACTAGTTCCCCCAGCAAATACAAAAATAGCTTTTCCAATAGGGTGAATGGAATCTCCTTCTCTAAAAACACCATCTTGCATAGGTGCTAAGAAATATTTTAGCCATCCAAGTTTTCCGTCAAGATCAGAATCAAATTCGTCAAAAAACACTAGTGGAATTTTTTCTCCAAGGGCAATATCGCGTACCTTGTGAAAAGCATTTACTAAATCAAGCGGTGTATGAAATTGAGATAAATTAAAATCTATTTTTTCAATTAAATCTGAAGCTATGCTACTAGCTACTTCAAGGATTCCAAAAGATTTTCCAGACCCAGGAGTTCCAAATACTGCAATACAAAGAGGCCTAACCGTATTTTTTGTTGAAATATACTCAAGCATAAGATTTTTAATGCTCCTATAGCTTTGTATTTCTGCTTTATCCACTGTTGTTAACTTTCCAAACTGTGCAATTGGTATATATTTAAGCGCACTTTTTACTCCGTTTTTAACAATGTCATATGCTATCTCTTCTAAATTAGTAGAGCTTTTATCCTTTAAAATATACCAACAAGCATTACAATTATTATTGTTATTATTATTTAAAGAAGGCACTACTACATCTTGGACATTCTCTCTAAGTATAAAATCATATTCCTTTTCAACAAATATAGTAGGACTTGGAAATGGAGATTCACAGGCATCTTCACCAAATCCCTCTATAAAGTATTTTTGAGCAGACACAATTCCTTGAGGTATACCTGTACTTATTGATTCAGACAGCTCTTCATTATTTTGATTTCCTAAAACAATGGCGCTTGCAAGTCCTGCAACAAAACAAGATGTTAGTCCATACATTTTACCCTGCGATTCTTTAATAAAGTCGCCTTCAAATTCATATGGTAGAAAATACAATATAGTTTCTGATGTATCTTCACTCTTATAATAGATAACCCCTTCAAGACCAAGAGGTACTATAAGATGACGACAATTTGCAAGAAAAGCAAGATTGGGATTATTATTGATTTGCCAAACAAAATCTTGTGCTGTGCTTTCCCATGAGAGACTTTTACTTATATTAACTCCCTTAGAACGTAAATCATCAACATTTATAATTACTATTGTCTTTTCATTGTGAAATTTTTGCAGTTGCTTCCAAAGTGCACTAGAATCAATAGGATTACTCATTTTATACAAGATTGTTGGTGACGTACATTTCGACTTTAAAGCTAAAGGCCAAAATTCTTCATTTGAATTAAATCCATTATTTTCATCATCTAATATAATTATGTCTGCATTAGAATCGTCATCAATAATAGGAAGTAACCTCGGTGAACCATTTAATGGCCCTGTAAAACCTAAAAGTCGTCTTATTCTGTACACCTTTTCATCGTTATTTTTATCATCAAGTTTAGGGAAAAGCTCTACCTCTGCAGTAGAACTTAGAAATTCTCCTAACCTTTTTAATTTCATATCATCCATCTGTGGTGAAAGTACAGATGCTCCTGTTGCCAGTGATACCAATTTTGATAAAAGCAATGATTCTCCTGGTTTTATAGTACTATGCATATTTAAATGAGTTTGCCAATTAAGGCCTGTATAATTCTGAGGATGCACTATCCTTTGCAAGAAATTTACACATATGTCTCCTGAAACAACAATTTTCGTTTTTTTATTTTGCATATTCATACTCCTATTATGCTTTATTTTATTTTTAAGTCATTACATTTTAATCTTATTGTACTACAAATTAACCACAGATTCTCTTTGTTTTTAAATAATCTATCAATTGCAGCTATTGATTTATTTTAATACTTTGTATAAAATCAGCATTTATAAGTTCCTTACCTTTTTTAGTCTCAACCTCAATCCAATTTTCGTTTACATCAATTATTTTTCCAGTTGCTTCTCTACCAAATGACCCTGTAGATATCTTACATGTTTCTCCTATATACTTTTTAATTACCTCGTTCGTCATAATTATTAACCCCTTCTTTTTCTTTATTTTTAGAATTATGGATTTTTGCATTTCACGTTGTTGTGGTAAAATGATAAATAATAGTATGAAAAATGGCACATATATCGCAATCCACGTTGAACTCACCTAAACGCTACCCCCTCATCTTTTGTCTTATGATTGTATCCTCACCTAATCATTGATTACTATTCCTTTTTCATAGCATAATAATTATATGATGTTACTTGTATTAACATAATCATACAGCTCACGAATACTGGGAATGCACCAGTATTAAAAGTAAATTTGAGTAATATAGTAAGTATTACAAATACTAATGATACATTTTTCGAGAATTGAAATGCACGATACCCAGCCTTATAAATTCTTGATACCTGAGCTTCATCACAACTTTCTAAAAATTCCTTATCAAATCTAAATGAAGTTGGGTCACCTTTTAATCTATTATCATTTTTTTGTATATACTTTATAGTAATTATAGCCAAAACTGAAACTGCTATGGTACTAAGCATAAATAGAAATATCACTATTGAGTTGTTGCTACTAGTCTTATTGAAAGTCATTCCAACTAACATAAAGTTAAGTATTAAGAATACATTTGATATTAACATTGCTAAATCAAAAGACTTGGAACCGACTTTTTCAAATTCATCAATTTCTTCATCTGATATATTACTTATTTGGCTATAAGCTTTTTTCCCTTTAAAATATAAATATAATGCTGGGAAGTAGAGGAATATAATTAATCCTAAATGTAATTCTACAGTATTATTCATAAAAAATTTAGTAACTTGATCTCCAATACTCATAAATTCTGATTCATTTAATTTCAATAAGCCAAGTGTAAACAGTGCTCCAACTATGCTACTAATCACCAATAAAAGTATCATTTTAAATATGGTTTTCTTATTCATTATTTCCATCCTCCTCATAGCAAAACATCTCTTCAACAGTGACATCAAATAATCGTGCTAGCTTAAGCACTAAGGTTATTGAGGGATTGTAATCACCCCTTTCAATTAGGCTGATTGTTTGCCTTGATACCCCAGCCATTTGACCTAATTTGGCTTGGTTTATCCCTAACATAGCCCTTTGCACTTTTAGGCTGTTCTTTAATGGCATATAATCCTCCTTTTTACAAGTTTATATTTCATAATGACAAATTTAGTTGTCATTTGAATTGTAACATTGACAATTATAATTGTCAACAATAATCAACAAATTTTAATATCGTGATAAACGCAAAATAAGGGAAGAAATTTATCTCCCCTTTCATTTTTAGTAACTGAATAATATCTTTAATTTTATTGAGTATTTACGTATTCCTTAACACCGTAATGAATCCATCTGATATTTGATGACTTATTTTGAAGGCTTTACCTTGATAAAATTTTAGCGCATTTTCATTCCCATTTGATACAAAGACAAACAAATCTCTTATTGATTTAAATGAATTTAACCACTCCATTGACTTTTCGCACAAAACGCTACCAATGCCAGTATTTCGATAATCCTCTTTTATATAAAACTGAGAAAGACAACCTACCTCATCATTTTCTACCGAATCAAGATCAAAAAAAGTAGCAAATTCATTAGAATATGTCTCCTTTGAAGCAATATTACAATTGGATAGGTTATAATAAGTTGTACATTAAACATTCGGTCATGATGTAATATATAAAAAGGAGAGTGTAAATATCATGGCAGGAAAAACAAAAAATTATACTGAAGAATTTAAAAAGCAAATAATAGCTCTTAAGCAAAATGGTAAATCAACA